>JADGRK010000387.1 GCA_017880985.1 Rhodoferax sp.
AATGACATGCCCGTCCACCGGCACTTTGGCCAGAAAGGCCACCAAGGCCACCACCGCTACCGAGACCGGGCTGGCCAGGATACCCATCTGGCTGGAGATGGATGATGCTGCCATCGGGCGCTCGGGCCGTATGTTGTTCTTGATGGCAATGTCGTAAATGATGGGCAGCATGGTGTAGACCACGTGGCCGGTGCCGCACAGAATAGTCAAAAAGCAGGTGGTGAACGGGGCCAGGATCGAGACATACTTGGGGTTGCGGCGCAGCATTTTTTCAGCGCCCTTGAGCAGCACTTCCAGCCCGCCGGAGGCTTGCAGCGTGGCGGATGCCGCCACCACGGCGATGATGGTCAGCATCACGTCCACCGGCGGCTTGCCGGGCTTGAGCCCGAACACAAAGGTCATGATGACGATGCCGATACCGCCCAGCAGACCGAGGGCGACGCCACCCTTGCGCGCGCCATAAAACAGGCAAACGAGAATGACCGCCACTTGCAGCAGAATGTCCATGATGAAGCTCATTAATTAATTAAAATTAGAATGTAAAGCATGTTAGGGTAAACCCTAGTTTTTCGGATTGCGATTTCTTGATCCAAATCAGCCAATCGGATGATTCGGGGGTGCACCACACCGATTACCGATAATCCAGCCATGAGTACCACCGAACCCCAGGCAGCCACTGCCACTCCTTCTTCTTCCAGCAAGCGCTTCGAATCCCTGGCCCTGAACCCGGCCACGCTGGCCAACCTGCAGCAGTTGGGCTATCTGGAGATGACACCGATTCAAGCCGCCAGTCTGCCTGCCGCCCTGGCCGGCAAGGACCTGATTGCGCAGGCCGAAACCGGCAGCGGCAAAACGGCCGCCTTTGCCCTGGCCCTGCTGGACCACCTGAACCCGCGCCGCTTTGCGGTGCAAGCGCTGGTACTGTGCCCGACGCGCGAGCTGGCGGATCAGGTCACGATCGAGATTCGGCGGCTGGCGCGCGCCACCGACAACATCAAGGTCGTCACCCTGTGTGGCGGCGTGGCCTTGCGCGGCCAGCGCGCTTCTCTGGAGCAGGGCGCGCACATTGTGGTCGGCACGCCCGGGCGTGTCATGGACCATCTGGCGCGCGGTTACCTGGCGCTTGATGCGCTCAACACGCTGGTGCTCGATGAGGCCGACCGCATGCTCGACATGGGCTTTTTTGATGACATTGCCACCGTCAGCAAGCAGTGCCCCAAGGAGCGGCAAACGCTGCTGTTCTCGGCCACCTATCCAGAGGGCATCGAGAAGCTGGCGCGCCAATTCATGCGTGAGCCAGTGCAGATCAAGGTTGCAGATACGCTGGTCCAAAGCCTGATCGAGCAACGCTTTTATGAAGTCACCCGCAGCAACCGGTTTGAGACGGTGGCACGCTTGCTGAATCACTTTCGCCCGGTGAGCACCCTGGCTTTTTGCAACACCAAGCAGCAGTGCAAGGATTTGGTGACTTATCTGCAACAGCAAGGCTTTAGCGCGCTGGCGCTGTACGGCGAGCTGGAGCAGCGCGAGCGCGACCAGGTGCTGGCCCAGTTTGCCAACCGCAGCGTCTCGGTACTGGTGGCCACCGACGTGGCCTCACGCGGACTCGACATCACGCAATTGGAGGCGGTGATCAATGTCGATATCACGCCCGACCCCGAGGTGCACGTGCACCGCATTGGCCGCACCGGGCGCGCTGGCGAATCGGGCTTGGCACTGAGCCTGGCCAGCATGAATGAGATGGGCTCGGTTGGCAAGATCGAGCAGTATCAAAAACTGGTGTCTGTCTGGCACAAGCTTGATGAACTCACCCCCACTGGCAAAGGCCCGCTGCTGCCACCGATGGTGACCTTGCAGATTCTGGGCGGTCGCAAGGAAAAGATTCGACCCGGCGATGTGCTGGGTGCCTTGACGGCGGATGCGGGTTACACACGCGAGCAGATCGGCAAGATCGTCGTGACCGAATTCACCACCTTCGTAGCGGTGCAGCGCGACATTGCGCTGGCCGCGATGCAAAAGCTCAATGCGGGCAAGATCAAGGGTAAAAGCGTGAAAGTGCGGCTCTTGTAATATCTTGCGGGACAGACCTTCAGCTCTGTCCCCAACTGTTTAAAGGTCGTATGACGGCTGAATCGGCCAGCGCTCATTGACCCCGTGCGGCGGTCGCCCGGAGCTTGTCTTTCTTGCTCGGGCGTTTGCCCTTGACGCCGCCTGTGGCTGGCGTGCTTGTGGTGGCGCTTTGCAGCGGCTCAAAGCCCGCAACTTGTTCGAGCGTCAAACTCAAGTGCTGGTGTTTTTCTATCAGGCGGAAATGCGCCTCAGTGTCGGCGCTGACAAAGCTGATCGCCACACCACTTTCCCCGGCGCGGCCGGTGCGGCCAATGCGGTGGATGTAATCCAGTGCCGAGCGCGGCAGATCGTAGTTCACGACCACCGGCAATTGCGCAATATCCAATCCCCGCGCCGCCATATCGGTGGCCACCACCACACGCAGGCGTGACGCCTTGAAGTCCGCCAGCACCTGCGTGCGCTTGCCCTGGCTGAGCTCGCCGTGAAACGGTTCGGCGTAGATGCGGGCTTTGCGCAGCTTGTCGGCCACGATTTCGGCGGCGTGTTTGGTGGCGACAAAAACCAGCACCCGACGCCAGTGGTTTTGCCCGATCAGGTGGCGCAACAATTGGGTGCGCCGACCCGCGTCCACGGCAATGGCGCGCTGATCAATATCGGGCTCGGTCTGCGGCTCGGGCAACACCTCGATACGCACCGGATCGTGCAGCAGTGTCTGCGCCAGCGCCTGCACGGCCGATGGGAAAGTCGCCGAAAAAAACAGGTTTTGGCGCTCTGCAGGAAGCAGGGCCAGGATGCGGGTGAGCTCCTCGGCAAACCCCAGGTCGAGCAGCCGATCGGCTTCGTCAAGGACCAAAGCCGTCACGTGGTTCAGCGCCAGTGCGTTGTGCTCAACCAGGTCCAGCAAACGCCCGGGCGTGGCCACCACAA
>JADGRK010000388.1 GCA_017880985.1 Rhodoferax sp.
ATAGCAAATCGATCGCCCGGAGCTACTGCATTTTTTTTCGCGCCCACCCCATACCGTCATTGTCGCGATGCTTTATCTGGGCAGCGCCAATGCCGCTGCATGGTGTGCCAGGTGGTCCGCCATAAAGGTCGACATGAAATAGTAGCCATGGTCGTAGCCGACCCGCCGATTCAACACCAGCGGCTGGCCCACCGCCTGGCAGGCTGCTTCAAACACATCAGGGAACAACTGAGTCGGCAAAAACTTGTCCGCCAGTCCCTGGTCTATCAATATGCCGTTCGGAAACGGCGCAGATGCCTTGACCGCCATCAGCGCACTGCTGTCATGCGCAGCCCACGTTGTTGCATCCCGACCCAGGTAATGGGTGAATGCCTTTTGCCCCCATGGGCAAAGGCTTGGCGCACAGATGGGCGCAAATGCTGACACCGACTTGAACAGCTTGGGGTGCTTGAGCGCCAATGACAAAGCACCATGCCCCCCCATGGAGTGCCCAAAGATCCCGACACGCTGCCGATCCACAGGCAGCTCATGCGCCACCAAAGCCATCAACTCAGAGGTGATGTAACTCTCCATGCGGTAGTGCCTGGCCCATGGCGCCTGGGTCGCGTCAATATAAAAACCGGCCCCCACGCCAAAGTCCCAACTGTCGCTGTCGCCGGGCAGGTTGGCACCGCGCGGACTGGTGTCGGGCGTGATCAACGCCAAACCCAGCTCAGCGGCCATGCGCTGGGCACCGGCCTTGATCATGAAGGTTTCTTCATTGCAGGTCAGGCCCGCCAGGTACAACAACGCCGGTACTTTGGCCAATGCGCCCTGAGCAGCCTGAGGTGGCAGGTACACGGAAAACCGCATGGGCAAGCCAATCACGGTCGATGCATGCTGGTAAAAACGCTGCACGCCGCCAAAACAGGCGTGTTCGCTGAGCAGTTCAGGTGCTTCCATCAGAACAGCACCACGCCGCGAATCGACTCGCCGCGCTTCATGAGGTCAAAGCCTTTGTTGATGTCTTCGAGCGGCATGGTGTGCGTGATCAGGTCATCGATGTTGATCTTGCCTTCCATGTACCAGTCCACGATTTTTGGCACATCGGTGCGGCCGCGTGCGCCGCCGAAGGCCGAGCCTTCCCACTTGCGGCCCGTCACCAGTTGGAACGGACGGGTGCTGATTTCGGCACCTGCGTCAGCCACACCGATGATGATGCTTCGACCCCAACCCTTGTGCGTGCACTCCAGCGCCTGGCGCATGACCTTGGTATTGCCGATGCATTCAAAGCTGTAATCGGCACCGCCGTCGGTGAGCTGCACGATGGCATCCACGATGTTGCCACCGGCTGCCTCGATGTCTTTCGGGTTCAAAAAATGCGTCATGCCGAACTTGCGCGCCATGGCTTCGCGTGCCGGGTTCAGGTCAACCCCAATGATTTTGTCGGCGCCGACCATCCTGGCGCCCTGGATGACATTGAGGCCAATGCCGCCCAGGCCAAACACCACCACGTTGGCGCCGACTTCCACCTTGGCCGTGAAGATCACGGCACCGATGCCGGTGGTCACGCCGCAGCCGATGTAGCAGACCTTGTCGAAAGGCGCGTCCTCACGGATTTTGGCGAGCGAGATTTCGGGCACCACGGTGTAGTTGCTGAAGGTTGAGGTGCCCATGTAGTGGAAGATCGGCTGGCCGTCCAGGCTGAAACGGCTGGTGGCGTCGGGCATCAGGCCCTTGCCTTGCGTGCCGCGAATCAGCTGGCACAGATTGGTTTTGCGCGACAGGCAGTACTTGCATTGGCGGCATTCAGGCGTGTAGAGCGGAATGACGTGATCGCCTTTTTTCAGCGTCGTGACGCCGGGGCCCACATCGACCACGATGCCCGCGCCTTCATGGCCCAGGATGGCCGGGAAAATGCCCTCCGGGTCCGCGCCTGAGAGCGTGTAGTAGTCGGTGTGGCAGATACCGGAGGCCTTGATCTCGACCAGGACCTCGCCAAACTTCGGGCCTTCGAGATCGACCGTTTCAATGGTCAGGGGTTCGCCTGATTTCCAGGCCACTGCTGCTTTGGTTTTCATAAGGATCTCCTGGTAATGGCGCCAATAGGGGGACTGGCGGTGCGCACAACCAATTGTAGGAATTGAATGTAATGCAAGGTGAGGACAATATCAAACCAGTCCGCCATATTCTGCCAAAGCGTCGGGTTTGCATGGTTTTCTTAAGGAAATTAGCCTCTAGCCTCCGTATTCATTGCGCAAGCAGCTATCAAAACGCTAGCGTTTTGCAGGTTTATCAGTCACATCCGCTGTAAACCCGATGGGCCGATTGGCCGGTTTGGGCTGGGCCATCAGGGCGCGAATGGCGTCTATGACCTCGGCCAAGGAGTTGTCGTGGTGCGAAACCCGCCGCTCCAGCGCGGCTAGTTTGACGGCCAGGGCCTTGTGGTCCAGCAGCACAGCGCGCAGCTGCACAAAGGCGCGCACCACGTACACGCTCATCTCCACCGCCCGGTCAGAGTTGAGCACGCTGGCGGCCATGATGGCGCCGTGCTCGGTAAAGGCCAAAGGCAACTTGCGCCGCCCGCCCCATCTTGATGTCACAGATTGTGATATCAAGTTTTTGAACTCCTCGTCCGTCAGCTGAAACATGAAGTCAGGAGGAAAGCGGCGCATATTGCGTTTCACCGTTTGGTTGAAAACCCGCGTCTCCACCTCATACAGCTGCGCCAGATCAGCATCCAGCAACACCCGTTGCCCACGAATGACCACAATGCGCCCGGCCAACGCTTGCGGCGACAGCATCGCGCTGGATACGACGGGTGCGCCCGCCGGTGGAAGTGTGGAACTGGTCTTGTTCATGGTGCCACCAAAAGCCTTTACAAGCTTGGATTTCACCACGTTACTGGTTATTCGTGGCTCTGTTCGCATTACGTATTGATGAGCTGTCTTCCGAGCCCCGAAATGACGAAATACTCAGGCTTCAGGGCGCCCTTGTACCACTCGTTCATACG
>JADGRK010000389.1 GCA_017880985.1 Rhodoferax sp.
TGCTTGTTAGTCTGTCTCCGGCTCTCGTCTGCGGGCAAGTGCCATTTCCGCAGTTACCGCAGCCGATAACGACCTTCTCGTTTGAGGACAAGGATTGGGGTGTCGAAGCACCAATAATCCCAAAGAGAGGGCCGCAATACCATGCGCCCACGCCTACGTCCATTCCCGGCGCACGGGTGATAAAGACGCTCGAACTCAAAGGGCTTCTCGAAACCAACAAAGACGTAGTGGTTGTCGATGTCCTCGATTCGAAAGCTCGCAAATCGATTCCCGGCGCCTTCTGGATGTCTGGTGCAGGTGATGGTCAATTGTTCGCGGCCGAGAAAAGCAGATTTGCGACAGCGCTGGAAAGACTTACCCGTGGTGACAAGACTCGCCCGATTGTTTTTCTTTGCATCGGCTCGGAGTGTTGGCTTTCTTACAATGCATCACTACATGCGCTCGAAGCCGGGTATAAAGATGTCATTTGGTATCGTGGTGGCACCAACTCGTGGCGGGGCGCGAGTCTCGAATGGAAACAACCCGAAAGCGTCAGTTGGTAGCCAGCAATAGGCTCAAGCTGAATCGCCTTGAGGCCAACATCCAGCCCGACAATGCGGCTTCCATCGGTCTCGTCAAGGAAGGCTACTCTGCGCGTTACCTCAACCTCGGTGGCCGCTGGCGCGACCATGAGCGCTGGGCCATTCTTTCCCCATAAGGCAGTGCACTTCGCAGGCGTGAACGCCTGCCCCGCGCTGCGGCTACGCCTTACTGCCGAATCACATCCGCACCCGCTGGGGGCTTGAACTGGAAGCTCGACGCATCGATGGGGGCATTGGCCACGAAGGCGCTGAAACGCAGGCTCGACTTCTGGCCGAAGCTGTCCAGAATTTCCAGCACCACCAGCTCGCCGGCGCGCAGCCCGACGCCGATGCTTTGAAGCTGGCTATCTTTGGCCTTGGGGGTGGCCAGCACCCATTCCAGCCCGTCCCTGTCGGGCGCCGCGGCCAGGGTGAAATCAGCCTGCAAAGCGTGCAGATCCGGGGCTGACGCAATCAGCGCGGCCGGCGTGGAGCCCAGCACCTGTGCCTGCTTGCGGGCGGTGACCTGATTCAGATCGACGTCATACAGCCACAGCGTCTGACCATCGGCGACGATGCTCTGCTCAAACGGTTTTTTGTAGAGAAATTTGAAACGGTTGGGCCGCGAAAACTCAAAGGTGCCGCTCGACGTTTTGACGCGCGGCGCCTGCCCTTCTTTGGCCGGTGCCGTCACCACCTGGGTAAAGTCGGCGCGGCCTGTTTTCACCGTTTTTATGAATGTTTCAAGGCTATTTAGGCCTGTAGCCACCGTCACACTTGCGTAAGCAGCTATAACAAACAGAGCACAATATTTCAAACGTGGCATTAATAACTTTCTAGCAATCTGCGCCCGCGATGACAAAAGAGCATCGATCACAATTTACTCGGCCCGCGTTGGCACCAAAATTTCACGCTGGCCGCTGTTGCTCATGCTGCTCACCAGGCCCGCTTTTTCCATGTCTTCCACCAAGCGTGCGGCGCGGTTGTAACCAATCTTAAGGTGGCGTTGCACCAACGAGATGCTGGCTTTGCGGTTTTTCAAAACCACCTCGACCGCCTGGTCGTACAAGGGGTCTTTTTCACCGCCGCCGCCGCCGCCACCGTCGCCCATCAAATCGCCAACGCTGTCATCGGTGCCGCCTTCAAGCAAGCCCTCGATGTAGTTCGGTTCGCCCTGGGATTTGAGGTAACTCACCACCCGGTGCACTTCCTCGTCACTGACAAAAGCACCATGCACCCGAATCGGCAGCCCGGTGCCGCTGGGCATGTAGAGCATGTCGCCCATGCCCAGCAGCGCCTCGGCGCCCATCTGGTCAAGAATGGTGCGGCTGTCGATCTTGCTGCTGACCTGAAACGCAATGCGGGTCGGAATGTTGGCCTTGATCAGGCCGGTGATCACATCGACACTGGGGCGCTGGGTGGCCAGAATTAGGTGAATGCCGGCCGCGCGCGCTTTTTGCGCCAGGCGGGCAATCAGTTCTTCGATCTTCTTGCCCACCACCATCATCAAGTCGGCCAGCTCGTCAATCACCACCACAATGTGCGGCAGGCGCTCCAGCGGCTCGGGCGCTTCAGGCGTCAGGCTGAACGGGTTGCCAATGTGCTCGCCGCGCGCCTTGGCCTCGTCAATCTTGACGTTGTAGCCGGCCAGATTGCGCACACCCAGCTTGCTCATGAGTTTGTAGCGGCGTTCCATTTCAGCCACGCACCAGGTCAGGCCGTTGGCCGCCTGGCGCATATCCGTCACCACCGGCGCCAACAAGTGCGGAATGCCTTCATAGACCGACATTTCCAGCATTTTGGGGTCGATCATCAAGAGGCGCACATCGCGCGCCTCGGCCTTGTAGAGCAGGCTCAAAATCATGGCGTTGATACCGACCGACTTGCCCGAACCGGTCGTGCCCGCCACCAGCACATGCGGCATCCTGGCCAGATCGGCCACCATCGGGTTACCCACAATGTCTTTGCCCAGACCCACGGTCAGCAGCGACTTGGCCTCGTTGTAAATGTTGGAACCCAAAATTTCCGACAAGCGGATCGACTGGCGTTTAGCGTTGGGCAACTCCAGCGCCATGTGGTTCTTGCCGGGAATGGTCTCGACCACGCGAATCGACACCAGGCTCAAAGAACGCGCCAAGTCCTTGGCCAGACCGACAATCTGCGAGCCCTTGACGCCGGTCGCGGGCTCGATTTCATAGCGTGTAATGACTGGGCCGGGCTGCGCCAACACCACCCGCACCGCCACCCCAAAATCCTTGAGCTTCTTCTCAATCATGCGGCTGGTCATCTCCAGTGTCTCGGGGGCCACTGTTTCTTGCTTGAGGAGTGCGCCGTCGAGCAAATCAACCTGCGGCAACTTGCTGTCGGGCAACTCGGTAAACAAGGGTTTTTGTCGCTCTTTGGCGACGCGCACGCTTTTGGGCAGA
>JADGRK010000390.1 GCA_017880985.1 Rhodoferax sp.
TGGCAACCGATGGATCGGCGATGCCCGCCGGGGCAGATAGACAGACGCGCCGCGAGTGGCTGGCAGGGAAACTTCGGGCGATGCCGCCTGAGATCGCCGTGCCGGCGAATGCCTGCGTGCGCAGCCACCGGTTTCGGATTAGCGGCGGCCAGTTGGTGGCCTTTGAGCGCTTGATTGATTACCGGATGAGTGAGGACTTGAAGCAAGCCGGCGGGAACGAGGCGCTCGAAAAGCCGGTGGAAGTCGAAGCCACATTGCCGCAACCGATGCATGTCTATGACCTGCGCGCGCAGCGGTACCTGGGTCATACTGACCGGCTCCATTTCACGCTGGACCCGTGGCAACCGTCGCTGTTTGCCGTCCTGCCGGACAAACGAGACGCGGCGTCGATTGTAGATGCGCTGTTGCAAGAGCAGCCATAGAAGACTCGAAGAAAAAATGAATATCCAATATGAATCCAACCGAGTAATCGGCGAAGAGGAGTTCATTGATCTCTTAAAACGCTCCACGCTCGCGGAGCGCCGCCCAGTGGATGATCCGAAGTGCATCAAAGCGATGCTCGCGCACGCCAACCTGATTTGCACCGCATGGGACGGCGCGAAACTGGTCGGTATCGCGCGTTCTGTGACTGACTTCGAGTATTGTTGCTATCTATCCGATCTGGCTGTTGATGCGGCCTACCAGAAGCAGGGAATCGGGCGTGAGCTGATTCGTCTCACCCAGTCGAGGCTTGGGAGTCGAGCGAAGATCATCCTGCTGGCCGCGCCGAAAGCAGAAGGATATTATCCGCGAATCGGTTTTGATGGGCATCGATCAGCATGGATTCTTTCCGCCACCAAAAGCCTGAAATGAAGTGGGAGCCAAACCAGACGCTGCACCTGTGGCCAATGCCAGGCAATGTCAAAGTCGCTTTGGACCGCTCTCCTGTTGGCCGGGTGCCATCACCCAGCGTCTCAGTCTGAGCTAGACGCACCCGCGCTCCTGCCCTGGCGGCGCCTTGCTCCAGGCGGTTGTCCAGCTCCCTAAATCAGCCACAGCCCCGCTGTAGTCAAAATCGAGGTCGCATTCTCCTTGACTAATCTGGCCGGGTTATTTTGAATGCAAACTAGCCTCAGCTTCTCAGGGTTGTCAGTAGGCTCAGAATGAACTAGCTATGAAAACCACGGTCGAAGGGTGGGGTCGCATTCTCGCTTCAATTGTTAAGGAACAATTGTGAAGTCGGCCAACGGGCGAGAAATTCGCAGTGCCTTTACTTTGATCGAATTGCTGGTGGTCATTGCGGTCATTGCCATTTTGGCGGCGCTGCTGCTTCCCGCTCTGGCCAGCGCCAAGGAGAAGGCGCGCCGCACCCAGTGCAAGAGCAATCTTCACCAGTTCTACCTGTCCGCGCATATGTATGCGGCTGACAACCACGATGTGTTACCCTGCGGAGTCCGCGACAATGGAGACGATGACACCACCTACGTGCCGACGCCGACCTGGAAAACTTTTGTTGAGTACGCCAGTGGCAATTATCGAATCATGATCTGTCCGGACCTCAATGTGCCCACCATGTGGGGCAAACCGGGCGGCTGGTACGACCCACCCTACGGTTGGATTCCCGGTTACTATTATCTGGGGGGCCACACAGCGCCGCTCGGAACCTACGGCAGTTCTTCAAATTGGATCTCGCCCAAGCGAATCACCGATAGCGGGAACCTTGCTCTGTTTGCCGATTTAAATCTTTGGTCCCCTCCTTTGAAGTGGTCCATGGCGCCGCACAGCAGCAAAGGCGCTGTGCTACTCGGTTGGCCTTTCAATACGGCGCCCTCAGGCGCCGCAGCCAAAGACCTGGGCGGCCAGGGCGGCAATGTGGGCAACCTGGACGGGTCCGTGGGCTGGAAACCCATGAGCAGGATGGGCGAGTATCTGACCGGCGGATTCGGAGCTGCCTACATTGGCAATTGGTGAAATGGTAAATGACACTGGCGCGGTGCCGGTGAGTTTTGGCGTTCGGCGAGGAGTTTATGGAGATCAGAATCGACCATCTGCGGGGGCCTGAGATAGCGGCTCTGCTGAGAGAACACCCTGAGTGCATGGCAGAGGTTTCTCCGCCGGAGAGCCGTCATGCGCTGGCATTGGAGCGACTTGGCCAGCCGAGTATCACGTTCTGGGCGGTATGGAGTGGCCAGCACTTGGCCGGGTGCGGAGCCCTGAAGGAAATTGATTCTGCGCATGGCGAGGTGAAGTCGATGCGTACCGCAAAGACGCATCTGCGGCAGGGGGTTGCCAGTATGCTTTTGCAGCACATCATCGCCGAGGCCAAGCGGCATGGATACCGCCTCTTGAGGCTCGAAACCGGGTCGATGCCATATTTCGAGCCCGCGATGTGAGGGCGTTCGGCACCCAAGGGCGGGATATCTGCGATAACGACCGCGACCGCAAGCTGTGGCTGCAGACACCGGGCGAAGCGTGTGAGCTTGGTGCTAGACTCGGCAAATAAGTTGGAGCGGGGGCAAGAGCGCAATTCGAAGGCCGATTCTCCTCAGGCCCAGATAGAGACGGTGGTGGCGTGCATGATCACATTCCGCGGCGGCCCGTAGGAGTGCTTGCCATTGTGGGCGCTGTTGACACCGGTGTAGAAGAGGTGCCACTTGCCGTTATGCTGAACGAGGGAGCTTGCCGAATAGATGCCGTACGAATCAGGCTGCTTTTCGTCGCCGCGCGGCAGCCAGGCGGATCGGTGCGGGCGGTGCCAGGTCAAACCGTCCGGGGAGAAGCACCACTCGAGGTCCATGGTCTGCGCCTGGCAGCGGTAGTGGCCCAACATGCCGACGCGGCCTTTGGGGGTGTAAGTGGCTGACAGGTAGTAGAACTGCTGGTCCACCGGGTCGCGGGCGTCGCGTTGGATCACACGCTTGCGGTCCTCGAAGTGCAGGCCGTCCGCGGAAGCGTAGCGGTCAATAACGCGCAGGAGGCCCGGCGCG
>JADGRK010000391.1 GCA_017880985.1 Rhodoferax sp.
TGCAAGGCTGCCCGCAGGCGCCGAATGGCCTCCTGGCGGTCGCGCCCATGGGCGATGACCTTGGCCACCATCGGATCGTAAAAAGGAGAAATTTCGCTGCCCTCTTCGATGCCGTCGTCGATACGCACGCCAGCAAACAACGCCCGAGCCGGACGCCACCAGCGCACCACTCCGGTCTGGGGTGCAAAACCGGCATACGGGTCTTCAACATACAGGCGCGCCTCGATCGCATGACCGGTCAGTTTGATGTCGGCCTGACAGGCAGGCAGCGGCAGCCCGGCCGCCACCAGCAGTTGCCACTCCACCAGATCAAAACCAGTCACCAGTTCGGTCACCGGATGCTCCACCTGCAAGCGCGTGTTCATTTCCAGAAAATAGTGTTTCAGGTCGGCATCCACGACGAACTCGACCGTGCCGGCACCCCGATAGCCGACCGCCAGCGCCGCCGCCACCGCGTCGCGCCCCATCGCTTGGCGCAGCGCCTCATTGACCACTGGCGATGGTGTTTCCTCGATCACTTTCTGCCTTCGGCGCTGGGCCGTGCAGTCACGCTCGCCCAGATACACGGCATGACCCTGGGCGTCGGCAAAAACCTGGATTTCAATATGCCGGGCGTTGTCAATCAGGCGCTCCAGCATCAGGCTGGCGTCACCAAAGGCGCTTTGTGCCTCCCGTCGGGCAGCCACAATCGCCTGTGCCACTTCGTCCGCCTCACGCACCAGCCGCATGCCGCGACCACCACCCCCCGCCACGGCCTTGACCAGCAGCGGGAAACCGAGTTTCAAAGCTTCCTCGGCCAGTCGCGCGTCGTCCTGATCCTCGCCCAGGTAGCCGGGCGCACAAGGCACGCCAGCGGCCAGCATACAACGTTTGGCCAGCGCCTTGTCGCCCATCGCCAGCATGGCAGCCGGGGGGGGGCCTATGAAGACCAGCCCCGCATCCAGGCAGGCCTGGGCGAAGCCTGCGTTTTCGCTGAGAAAACCGTAGCCGGGGTGAAGCGCATCCGCGCCGGTCTTGCGGGCGGCTCCCAACAATAGATCCGAGCGCAAGTACGAATCGGCTGCAGCAGAACCGCCAACATGCACCGCTTCGTCAGCCAGACCGACATGCGGCGCAGCCTGGTCAACATCACTGTAGACAGCAACGGTTTGATAACCCAGGTTGCGCGCGGTTCGAATCACGCGACAAGCGATCTCGCCACGATTGGCGATCAGAATTTTGGAGAAGGTCATTGCAAGGCCCAGTTTGGTTTGCGTTTCTGGAGAAAGGCCGTCGTTCCCTCCAGACCCTCCGGTCCTTGTGCTGCGCGGGAAAAAATGAGGGCGGCCTCCTGCACCAGATTTGCGGGCTCGGTCAGACAGGCCTTGGCCATCAACGCCTTGGTAGCCGCGATGGCCCCGGGGGCGCAGGCCAAAATGTTGGTCAGGATGGATGCCAGCGCGGCGTCGATCTGATCCTGCGGATGTACAGCATGCACCAAGCCTATCGCCAACGCATCGGCAGCATTGAGCCGCCCACCCGTCACCGCCAGCCGCTTGGCTTGCGAATAGCCCAGCCTCTGCACCAAAAACGGCGCGATCTGGGCCGGCACCACACCCAAGGCGGTTTCGGGCAAGCGAAATACGGCAGATTCACCCGCCAGCGCCACATCGGCCACGCACGCCAGCCCCAGCCCGCCGCCCATCACGCTGCCTTCCAGAATCACCACCAGTGCCAGTGGCGTTTTGGCGTAGGCAACGCACAGTTCGCCGAACTGCGCGTTGGCCTGCGCCACCGCATCCAGTGCCACGCCAGCCTCACCCACCTTGGAGGGCTCCTGCATTGAGCGCATCCGCGCTGCGGCCATGTCCTGCAAATCAGCGCCAGCACAGAAATGCCCACCGGCTCCGCGCAACACGATGACGCGAACGCTGCCAGCGGCTTCGGCGTTGGCAAGCACGGCGCGCAACTCAACCACCATTTGCAGCGACATGGCATTGCGCAGCGCTGGTCGGTTAAGGGTGATATTGAGTACAGCCCCCGTCTGCTTTGCGTAAAGCGCTTCCAACTTAATAGCGCTTGTCATTGCCCCTTGCCCGGCAGCGTACCTTCAAGCTTGCAGATAATGCCGAGCATGATCTCATCCGCACCGCCGCCAATCGAGATCAAACGACTGTCGCGGTAGGCTTGAGAGATTGGGTTGTCCCAGGTATAGCCCATGCCACCCCAGTACTGCAGGCAACTGTCGGCCACCTCCCGGCTCAGGCGACCACATTTGAGCTTGGCCATCGAGGCCAGCTTGGTCACGTCCTTGCCTGACACATAGGACTCCACCGCGCGGTAGGTCAACGAGCGCAGTGCCTCCACTTCGGTGCGCAACTCCGCCAGGCGGAAGTGCACCACCTGATTGTCAAGAATCGATTTGCCAAAGGCTTTGCGCTGCCGGGTGTAGTCAATGGTCTGATCAATCAGCCGGTCAAGTGAACGCAGCGAGCCGGCCGCACCCCACAGCCGCTCTTCCTGAAACTGCAACATCTGGAACATGAAGCCCATACCCTCCTGCCCGATCAGGTTGCGCCGTGGCACCCGCACGTTGTCAAAAAACAGTTGGGCGGTATCAGAGGAGTCCATGCCGATCTTGTCAATTTTTTGCCGCGTGACACCGGGGCTGTCCAGCCGTACGATGATGAGCGATTTGTTCTTGTGCACCGGACCTTTCGAGGTATTGGCCAGCAGGCAGCACCAATCGGCCTGCAGGCCGTTGGTGATCCACATCTTGGAGCCATTGATGAGGTAATCATCGCCGTCTTTTTTGGCGCTGGTCTTGACAGCTGCCACATCCGAGCCGCCACCGACCTCACTGACACCAATGAAACCCACCATGTCACCGGCGATGCTGGGAGTCAAAAACTCGCGCCGCAACTCATCAGTGCCAAAGCGCGCCAGTGCCGGGGTACACATGTCAGTGTGCACGCCAAT
>JADGRK010000392.1 GCA_017880985.1 Rhodoferax sp.
GCAAGCCACGATGTATGCGGTGCGCCCCTGGACGATTCGCCAGTACGCCGGCTTTTCCACGGCCGAAGAATCCAACGCCTTTTACCGCAAGGCGCTGGCAGCGGGCGGGCAGGGCGTGAGCGTGGCGTTCGATCTGGCCACGCACCGCGGTTACGACAGCGACCACCCGCGCGTCACCGGTGACGTGGGCAAGGCCGGGGTGGCGATTGATTCGGTGGAGGACATGAAGATTTTGTTCGACCAGATTCCCCTGGACAAGGTGAGCGTGTCGATGACCATGAACGGTGCCGTGCTGCCGGTGCTGGCCGGTTATGTGGTGGCGGCTGAAGAGCAGGGCGTCAGTCAGGACAAGCTGTCGGGAACGATTCAGAACGACATTCTGAAAGAGTTCATGGTGCGCAACACCTACATCTACCCGCCTGCGCCTTCGATGCGCATCATCGGCGACATCATCGAGTACACAGCCAAGAACATGCCCAAGTTCAACTCGATCTCGATTTCCGGCTACCACATGCAGGAAGCTGGCGCCAATCAGGCGCTGGAGTTGGCCTTCACGCTGGCCGATGGCAAGGAGTATGTGAAGACCGCCATTGCCAAAGGCATGGACGTGGACCAATTCGCCGGGCGCCTGTCTTTCTTCTGGGCCATCGGCATGAACTTCTATCTGGAAGTGGCCAAGATGCGCGCCGCGCGCCTGCTGTGGTGCCGCATCATGAAGGGATTTGACGCGAAAAAACCCAAGTCGCTGATGCTGCGCACCCACTGCCAGACCAGCGGCTGGAGCCTGACCGAGCAGGACCCCTACAACAACGTGGTGCGCACCACCATCGAGGCCATGGCGGCGGTGTTTGGCGGCACCCAAAGCCTGCACACCAACAGCTTTGACGAAGCCATTGCGCTGCCCACCGAATTCAGCTCGCGCATCGCCCGCAATACCCAGCTCATCATTCAGGAAGAAACCCATATCCCGAATGTGATCGACCCCTGGGCCGGCAGCTACATGATGGAAAAGCTGACACAGGACATGGCCGATGCGGCCTGGACGCTGATTGAAGAAGTCGAGGCCATGGGCGGAATGACCAAGGCGGTGGACAGCGGCTGGGCCAAGCTCAAGATTGAAGCCGCTGCGGCTGAAAAACAGGCCCGTATCGACAGTGGCAAAGACGTGATTGTCGGTGTCAACAAATATCGGCTCAAGACCGAAGACGTCGTTGATTCACGAAATATTGATAATGTCGCGGTGCGCGACGGTCAGATTGAGAGACTCAAAACCATCAAGCAAAAACGCGACGCAGCGAAGGTGCAGCAGGCGCTGGATGCTATAACAACTGCAGCAAAAAGTGGCACCGGAAACTTGCTGGATCTGGTCATCAAAGCGGTTCGCCTGCGTGTTACCGTGGGCGAGGTGAGCGATGCCATGGAGAAAGTTTATGGGCGCCACCGCGCCGACACACAAAAGGTGACCGGCGTCTACGCCGCCGCTTATGACTCGGCCTCAACCGAAGGGGACAGCATGAAGTTCTGGGATGAGCTCAAACAGGAGATCAACGCTTTTGCCGAAAAAGAAGGCCGCCGCCCGCGTGTCATGATTTCCAAATTGGGCCAGGACGGCCACGACCGCGGTGCCAAGGTGGTCGCTACCGCCTTTGCCGACCTCGGTTTTGACGTGGACATCGGCCCGCTGTTCCAGACGCCCGAGGAATGCGCCCGCCAGGCGATTGAAAACGACGTCCATGCGGTCGGTGTAAGCACGCTGGCCGCTGGCCACAAGACCCTGGTGCCGGCCATCATCGCCGAGCTCAAGAAGCAGGGCGCCGACGACATCATCGTCTTCGTCGGCGGCGTGATTCCGCGCCAGGACTATGACTTTTTGTATCAGGCGGGTGTCAAGGGCATTTATGGCCCCGGCACCCCCATCCCCGTCAGCGCCAAGGATGTGCTGGCGCAGATCAGGAAGGCGCTTGCGAAGTGAGAAATTCGGGTTAAATTTTTACCTGGAGCCATGATGACGAAGGATACAAGCGGTAGACGAGGAGATCTGGCATTGTCCTTGATTTCGGTCGCCGCCGTTACCCAAAGTGCGGGCGCTCAGCAGCGCCGCGCCATCGCTAAAGCCATTACCTTGCTCGAATCAACCCGCACCGACCATCGGGCGCAGGCGGACGAACTCTTGACCGCGCTGTTACCGCACACTGGCAAGTCGTTCCGGCTCGGCATCAGCGGTGTGCCGGGCGTCGGCAAATCCACCTTCATCGAAGTGCTGGGCTTGTACCTGATTGACCAGGGTCACCGTGTGGCGGTACTTACCATCGATCCTTCATCAACGGTCTCGGGCGGCTCCATCCTGGGCGACAAGACGCGCATGGAAAAGCTCTCGGTGCAGGAGAATGCCTATATCCGCCCCAGCCCGAGCAGCGGCACACTCGGCGGTGTAGCCGAGAAAACGCGCGAAGCGATGCTGGTGTGCGAAGCGGCGGGCTATGACGTGGTGATTGTGGAAACCGTGGGCGTCGGTCAGAGCGAGACGGCGGTGGCCAACATGACCGACATGTTTGTGCTGATGCAGTTGCCCAATGCCGGGGACGATCTGCAGGCCATCAAGAAAGGCGTGATGGAACTGGCCGACCTGGTGGTCATCAACAAGGCCGACATCGACCCCAACGCGGCGACGCGGGCGCGGGCCCAAATTACCTCGTCCTTGCGCTTGCTGGGGCTGCACGGCAACCCGCAGAACATGCACCATGGCGAGAAAATCTGGCACCCGCAAGTGATACAGCTCAGCGCGCTGCTGGGGCAGGGCGTCGATACCTTCTGGGCTGACGTGCTGCAATTCAAGTCATTGCAACTTGACTGCGGCAAGTTTGCCGCACGCCGCCAGCAGCAAGCGCTGGCCTGGATGTGGGAGCGCATTGATGCCGGTTTGAAGCAGGCGTTTCGCCAGCACAGCCAAGTCAAGGA
>JADGRK010000393.1 GCA_017880985.1 Rhodoferax sp.
CCCCAAGCAACCAGTAGGTTCAACCACAAGCTTCATTCGTGAAGCGAAGAAGCGCATGCTTTCCACCAGTTGCTCATCCGTGACAGTAAGAATGTCATCAACATCGCGCCGAATAATTGGAAAGGTGTAATTGCCGAGATGCTGGGTTTGCGCTCCGTCGGCGATCGTCTTGGGGGTCTCAATATGGACGATTGAACCCGAGCGGAATGACTGCTGCCCGTCGTTGCCGGCCTCCGGTTCGACCCCGTAAATCTTGCAGTTAGGTGCTAGAGCACGGGTAGACAAGGCCGAGCCCGATAGCAGACCACCTCCTCCCAGGCAAACAAAGAAGGCGTCGAGTTGCCCGACGTCCTCAAACAACTCCTTGGCCGCAGTTCCCTGACCCGCAATCACATCTGGGTGATCGTAAGGCGGTATAAGCGTCAGACCGTGCTTCTGAGCCAGGTCTCGACCAATTTGCTCGCGATCTTCCTTATAGCGGTCGTAAATGACTACATTCCCGCCATAACCCTTTGTCGCGGCAACCTTGGAAGCTGGAGCGTCATGCGGCATGATAATCGTGGCAGGCATGCCCAGCAAGCTGGCCGACAGGGCAATGGCTTGGGCGTGATTTCCTGACGAGAACGTTACGACCCCAGCGCGTCGCTGCTCCTCATTGAACCTGGCGAGGGCGTTAAAGGCTCCACGAAACTTGAAAGCACCCATGCGTTGGAAGTTCTCGCATTTGAAGAACACTTCGGCGTCGAACTCCTTGTTGACCATACGCGAGGTCATCACGAGCGTGCGATGAACAT
Organism: Rhodoferax sp.; assembly: GCA_017880985.1. Taxonomy (GTDB): domain Bacteria; phylum Pseudomonadota; class Gammaproteobacteria; order Burkholderiales; family Burkholderiaceae_C; genus Rhodoferax. Next base: position 795 of record JADGRK010000393.1, read on the forward strand.
GACCCTTCAGACGTTCAGCAGCCGCGCAAACGTCATCGAAAGTTGGCAAATTGAGCATGGTTGTAATCAGTTGAGATTGATGAAATCACCAAGGCCATGAGACACTGGTATCGGTATCGGTCGCGTCAGCGTATTCCTACACATTCTTCTTATAGCCAAGTCTTGCAGAGCGAGTCCTGTCATATCAAACACGGTACGCGTGTGAGTTGCCTGAACTATAGCCTGCGTACAGGAAGTTCCAAAGTGGACCATCTGATGTTGCCCCCGAAAAACTACAAGTGCCGTTTTCAACGGCAATACAACCCCAAATTTCGAGAGTAGGCCACGAATGCGGTTAAGCGTGGCAGTACGTTGTTCGATAAACCCTTGGCGAGCGCGGTGCACGAGCAGTTGGCCTTGCTGATCCAGCGTTTTGACTGGCACAAAGCGCATGTTGGGCCGCGTGACGGCTTCGCAGATGAAGGCTTGGACCGGGCTGTCACCAGCCGAGTTTCGCCGCCGGTCCACGCCCTTGGCGTGATTTGCTCCTTTTGTGGCAGCCCCCCGCACCACGAGTCTTCATAGAATGACGGCATGATCACTGTCGACGACTCCACCACCCTGGGCGACGCCTTCTTCCGCGCCACCGCCGCCTATGGCCCGAACGGCCTGCTGGCCGTCCCCGCCAACCCGGCGCGCGCCTACAGCCCCCAAGGCCGCGAAATCAGTTACTCCAAAGCGGCCGAGGTGGTGCGTTCGCTCATGGAACGCTACCGCGCCGCAGGCTACGGACTCTCGCATCGCGTCGGCCTGTTTCTGGAAAGCCAACCAGAGCACCTGCTGCACAAGCTGGCCCTGAACGCGCTGGGCGTGTGCTGCGTGCCGGTCAACCCGGACTATCGGCCACGTGAGCTGGCTTACCTGATCGACCATTCGCGGGTGGACCTGATGGTGGTGCTTCGCAGCCGGGTGGACGCCGCGCGCGCCGCCTTGGCACAGGCCAGTCACCAGCCTCCCATCGCCGTGCTGGAAGAATTGAGCAGCCAGGCTCTGCCGGCCCCATCGACAGCGGTGGCCCCGGGGATGCGGCGCTGCTGCCCGCGCTGGACGAGGTGGCAAGGGACTTTGGTGATTGCGCCTCAGTGCATTCGTGGTCAGGATCACGCATGGTGCGAGAAGGCAGTCTTCACACCGGTGAAGGTTCGGTGACTCAGCTCATTGCAGGAACGACGACATAAGACTCAAACTTGATTCAATCGGATAATGGTTTTGTCCATGCGCCATCGGCTGGCGGGGACGTCAGGCTTGACTATTTAAATTCAAAATATTGGGTATCCCAGCAAGTGGCTTTCCGACGGCCTTGATGACGCTTTGATTTGTCCAGGGGAAGGACTACAAATCATCACCTGATGCTGTTAAGCAAGCATCAGTTTTTCGGAAAACGATTTTTCCGGTTGGTACGTGAACGACACGGATTTCATGCCCGCATGGTCTGGTCCGGCTTTTTGCTGCCAGGACAACAGCAAGTGCGCGGTCAACGAGATCAAGAAAGTTGGCGCCGGCGACCGGCAATAGTGGCCCTATCATGGGGTGAGCGCTTTCAACTCGGTAGACAGCAGCAGACATATTGATCTTCCTTTATTTGTTTGTTACTCGGATATTTTGACTGTATCGAACCGACATGACAGTGTTGTGTCAACGGGTTACGAAACGTTCGATTCAAGCCAGACTCAAGTGACTTGCTTGCGAGGAAAAGTAATTACACGTAGAGCGGAGACTCATACTGAGTACCGTCATTCAGTCAGGATTTGACCCGTCAATTGACGGGATGCGGAGTCACCAGCAAGAACGCTGGAGTCGATGTGGAGGCCTTGCTACCTATGGCGACGGGGCATTGGTCGATGTGTCTGGTGGCCGCTAAGGTGACTGGCGGCTAACCTGATTGATCACATCGGCTCTGGCCCTGTTATTGCGCTGGTGGGCGGGGTGATGGTTGGGGTCGGTTTGTCCTTCGCGCGGGCGCTGCGAAAACGTGAAGAGCGTTTGCAGAGTTGAGTGACAATTGAAAAAATCAGGCTTCATTATTGAATCACATAAAAATTGCCTCCCGGGAATTCCAAAATGTAACCGGATCAGTTTTTTTCAGCTCCTTTTACAGATTTTTATCACTCGCTGTATCAGG
>JADGRK010000394.1 GCA_017880985.1 Rhodoferax sp.
CTGTTGATCGTGCTGGCGCTGGCGGCCATTTTCAGTGGCGTTTCTGATTTACCAGGCGTCCAGGGTGCGCTGCGCGGCATGAGTGCCGTAGCGGCTGGTCTGATTGCCGCCACGGGTCTCAAACTGGTCCATGCTTTAAAGACAAATAGCATGGGAGCCTCCGTCTGTTATTCGCTGGCAGCTACTACTTTTGTAGCAATTTCACTGCTTCGCGTGCCCTTGGTGTGGTTGCTGCTGGGTTTGGGCTCGCAGGCCTGTGTCTGGGCATATCGCCAGCTTGGCAGGCGCCACCTGGAAGTGGCCAAAAAGTGAGCCTGACCCTCACTTTGACCGCCGCCGACTGGCTGGCACTGCTAGGCCATTTTCTGACACTGTCCCTGTTGGCGGTGGGCGGTGCCATCACCACCGCACCCGACATGCACCGCTATCTGGTCGATCAGCAGCACTGGCTCAGCGACGCTCAGTTCACCTCTTCCATCGCGCTGGCGCAGGCCGCCCCCGGGCCCAACGTGCTGTTCGTTGCCTTGCTGGGGTGGAATGTCGGCCTGAACGCGGGCGGTGGCGTGGGTGCCGGGTTGGCCGCCTGGGCCTATGCCTTATTGGGTGTCAGCATCACCCTGCTGGGCATCATGCTGCCCAGCACAGCGTTCACTTTTACGGTGGCCCGCTGGGCGCATCAGAACCGGGAGTTGCGCTGGGTGCGCGCCTTCAAGCAAGGCATGGCGCCGATCGTGATTGCGCTGCTGATTGCCACCGGCTGGATTCTGGTTGCCAGCCATGGCAGTTCAATAAATAACTGGCCCTTGTGGCTGCTCACTGCGGTCACCGCGCTGCTGATCTGGCGCACCCGTTTGCATTTACTGTGGTTGCTCGGCGCTGGCGCTCTGATGGGGTGGTGGGGTTGGGTGTAGTTGCCAAGCCAACCTTGAGCCTGCACCCACCGCCAGCCCGACAAACCAGAACACCACCGACACCCCAAGCACGGCACCGAGCGAGCCAAACATCATCGGCATCAACACGCTCGACGCATTGATCGCCATCAAGCGTAACCCGAGCGCTTCGCCGTGCCGTGTCGGCGGCGTAATCTGATGCAGGGTGCTCATGATCATGGGCTGCACCGAACCCAGCGCGAAACCCAGCAGCACCGAGCAAATTCCCATCGTCAGGGCGGAACTCATGAAGGGGTAAACGGCAAACAGCGCGGCTGTGATCAGCATCGCGGAAGCAATCACCACCCACTCCTGCACGCGCGCTGCAAACAGCGGCAGGGCCAGGCGGACCAGGGTCGCCGCGATTGCAAAAGAACCCAGAATCATGCCGATCACGGAAGCGCTGAAACCACGCTCGTGTCCCAGCACCGGCACCACAAACGTATGCACATCCCAGCAGGAAGACAGCAGCCAGTTGACCAGCATCAGACGTCTCATCAGTGGTTCGCGCAACAGATCCAAAGCCCTGTTTGGCGGTGCACCCGCCACTTGCAGCACGGGCGGCAGTTCGACCGTGCGTCGCACCCAGAACCAGGTCACCAACGGCAGCAGCGCCAACAGGGCAAAAGCGGCGCGAAAGCCGCCGTGGTCAATCAGCAGCCCGGCCGTCAATGGCCCCAGAAAATTTGACACGGCCGGGCCGATGGCGAGCCAACTGAAAACTTTTTTGAGCTCATTGGCATCCTGCGCAGCGCGCCCGACATGCCGTTGCAAAGACAGGGAGGCGACGCCAGTCGCGCCGCCGGTCAGCAAGGCAGCCAGACACAGCACCGCAAAAACCGGAAAAGCCGCCGCCAGTCCGGCACCCAGGAACGATGCGACGACGCAAAAGCCGACCGGACGCTTGAGCCCATGCCGATCCGCATAGCGGCCCGCCGGTAACGCCAGAAAAACCTGCGTCAGTGCAAACAGGGCCAGCAAGAAGCCCACCGCCATTGGGCTGTAGCCTTCGCTCAATGCCAGCAAGGGGGTGGCCAGCCGCATGCCAGCCATGCAGGCATGCAGGCAGATCTGTCCGGCAATCAGGCGCGCCAGGGCAAAGCGAGGTGCCCGCTGCGGCTCAAGCGTGGCGCTCACACCCGGTCCGCCTCCAGGTCACTGTCAAAGTCTTTGTCCAGGGGAATCAGCGCCGCTACCTCGGGTTCTGGCAGGGCCTCGACCTTTTTCAGCGCCCGTCCCATCGCCCGGCTGCGGGTCTCGGCGCTGTCGAGCGTCTTGAGCACCGTTTCGGTTTGCGACTTGACGCGGGCCAGCACATCGCCAAACTTGCCGAATTCGGTCTTGACGGCACCCAGCACCTGCCACACCTCGCTGGAGCGCTTCTCCAGTGCCAGCGTACGAAAGCCCATTTGCAGCGAACTCAGCATGGCCAGCAGCGTGGTCGGCCCTGCCAGCGTGATGCGGTGATCGCGCTGCAGGCCTTCCATCAAGCCAGGCCGGCGCAGCACTTCGGCATACAGGCCTTCGGTCGGCAAGAACAGAATGGCAAAGTCAGTGGTGTGCGGCGGCTCCACATATTTGTCGGCAATGGATTTGGCCTCCAGCCTGATGCGCACCTCGAGCGCCTTGCCGGCCGCCTCCGCCCCCAGCACGTCGGCCCGGCCCTGGGCGTCCAGCAAACGCTCGTAATCTTCGTTGGGGAACTTGGCGTCGATCGGTAGCCACAGCGGCTCGCCGTGCTCGGATTTGCCGGGCAGTTTGATGGCGAAATCGACCACATTTTTGCTGCCCGGACGGGTCGCCACCTGCGCTGCATACTGGTCGGCAACAAACACCTGCTCCAACAGCGAAGCCAGTTGCGCCTCACCAAAAATGCCGCGCGTTTTCACATTGGTCAGCAGGTGTTTGAGGTCACCCACACCTTGTGCCAGCGTCTGCATTTCGCCCAGGCCCTTGTGCACCTGCTCCAGCCGGTCAGCAACTTGTTTGAAGCTCTCGCCGAGGCGGGTTTGCAACGTGGTCTGC
>JADGRK010000395.1 GCA_017880985.1 Rhodoferax sp.
TGGTTTTTCCACGCTGGCCAAAATCATTTTGTTGATCACCAGTTCGGTTGCCGGCCTCAGCGTCTTTCGTGTCATCGAGCGGCTCGGCAAGGGTTTCCGGGGGCCGCCGCGTGATGCCTGGCTTTCGGCAGTAGCTGACAAAGACACCAGGGGGTACTCGTTCGGCGTGCACAAGGCGCTCGACAAAGCCGGGGCCGTGCTTGGCCCGCTGGTGGCATATGGTCTGCTGTCGTGGCTGGGGGATGGCGCTTCGACGTTCCGCATCCTGTTCTGGGTGGCACTGGTTCCCGCCTTGCTCAGCATCGTGGCCTTGAGTCGCATCCAGGATCAGCCCGGGCTTGCGCACTCGCGCGAGAACATGTTTGAAACATGGCAAATCCTCAGCCCGGAATTCAAACGCTACCTGGTTACGGCAGGCATCTTTTCGCTGGCCTATTTCAGTTTCGGTTTTTTGCTGTTGCGTGCCCACAGCGTTGGTTTTGCAGTCAAGGCCATCGTGCTGCTTTACGCCTTGTTCAATATTGCGTTCGTCATTGCCGCACCGCTGATAGGCAAACTCAGCGACCGCGTGGGAAGGGCGCGCATGATCATGCTGGGCTACCTGACCTATGCTCTGATGAGCCTGGGTTTCGCATTCGCGACCACGCCATGGCAGGTCATCGCCCTGTTCATCATCTATGGTATTTTCTATGCGATCGATGAAGCCCAAAGCAAAGCGTTTATCGCCGATCTGGAGTTGGAGCGACGCGCGTCCGCGATCGGTCTCTACAATTTTGTGACCGGCCTCATCTACCTGCCTGCATCGCTGATCGCTGGGGCGTTATGGTTGTTGCATCCGGCCAGCGCTTTCCTGGTGGCGGCAGGTCTCGCCTTTGCCGCGTTGACAGTGTTCGTGTTCTTGCGGCCGGACCGAAAGCGCGGTCGTGACGCATCCCCCCATAAGCTGAATTGATAATGCTTATTCTCAGAAATTGCGCGACGTCACTTTGTTTGCATTGCACTACGCCCATGATGGGGTCACAGCTGAAAAGCCACCCATCGCACCATGCCTTCGACCAGCTCACGTACCAGTCCGGGTGCCCGTGGCCGGTAGTGCGTGGCGCTGCTTCTCTGCCCCTCGATCCAGCGGGCAAAGCTTTGTACAACCGACGGCTCGTAGAACGCAATCATCAGCTCGTAGTTAAGAAACAAGCTTCTTTCATCCAGTTTGGCAGAGCCAACCAAGGCCAAGTCATCGTCGATGAGCACGGCTTTGGCGTGGATCATGCTGGGCGCCAGCCAGATTCTTGCCCTCGAAGCAGTGAGCTCCCGCAGGGCTGAATGACGGGCGATGTCGGCCAGATGATGGTTTGATTTGCGGGGTAACAGCAGATCCACCGCAACGCCGCGCCGGGCTGCCAGCGTCAGCGCCATCAGGAGCGTTGGGTCTGGCACGAAGTACGGAGTCACCGCCAGAATGCGGGAATGTGCCGTAAAACAACCCGACACCAGCAGCGTGTAGATCGTGTCGTCCGCCTGGTCGGGGCCACTGGCGACAAGTCGTGCGCCCATGGCAGTGCTTGTCGGCGATGGCACGGCAGACCGCAGGGCTCTCGCAGTCGTGCCTTTCGTTGCGAAAGCCCAGTCTTGTTCAAACCGCTGCTGAGCCTGTTGGGCCAATCCACCCCGCAAGTCGAAACTCAGGTCAATCCAGGCCTTCTTTTTTCTCAAGGAAGTCGGGTCGCCTTCAAAGTATTCGGCGGCCAGATTACGTCCACCGCACCACATCCATTGACCGTCGGCAATGACCATCTTGCGGTGGTTGCGCAGGTTGGTACGCCCGCGCAGAGCAGACCGCAGCGGCGACACAAATAAGGCAACCTGCACCCCGGCAGAAGAAAGCCGTTTTAAATTCTGATGACCGCCCAGATAGACGCCAATGCCATCGACCAGGAGACGAATCTTCACACCTTTCTCGGCACGCTGGATCAGACGCGTTGCAATTTCATCGCCGAGCACGTCATGCCCGAAAAGGAAGGTGCACAGGTCGAGTGTCCGGCTGGCGCCATCAATCATGTCGCGCAAGGCTTGCAGCGCTTGCCCTCCATCCTGGTGAATCGTCAGCTGCTCAAAAGTGGCGACGTCTGGAAGGCCCATGGCGGTGGCAAGTTGCCCGGCCTGCGCTGCCGATTTATCTGTGCTGCGCGCCTCGTGTGGTGATGTTTGTACCTTCAAAGCTCGGCGGTAGTCCACGACTTTTCGGCTGCCAAGCATCAGGTACAGAGGCAAAGCAACGTAGGGCAGCAATACAAGCGAGACGACCCAAGCGATGGCCGCTGACGGATGGCGGCGTTGCCGACGAATATGCGAGGTGGTGGCGTAAATCGCCAGGCCCAGCAGCACCATCAGCCCGTGCAGTGTTACCCAATGGCGTGTGAAAAGTTCATTCAGCAAGGCCGGTCCAAAATAAGATTGCAGTCATGTTGCACCCACATTACGCATCGCCATCTTCCTCACGTCAACAAATCGGCCAGCAGCTTGGCCACATGCACGGCCTTGCGCTGCGCGCCGTCGTGAATCTGATGCCGGCAACTGGTGCCGTCGGCCACGACGATGGCATCGCTCTGGGCGCGCACCGCAGGCAACAGGCTCAGCTCGGCCATCTGCATCGAGACCTCATAGTGGCTGGCGTCGAAACCAAAGCTCCCGGCCATGCCGCAGCAACTGCTCGCTATCAGCTCGGGCCTGGCGCCGGGGATGAGCCTCAGCACGTCCATGATGGGCGTGACCGCGGCAAAAGCTCTTTGGTGGCAGTGAGCGTGCAGCAAGATGGCATGCTGCGCTGCTTTGAGTTTTGACTGCAAGGCTGCCAGCTTGCCCGCCGCCGCTTCGCGTGCCAGGAACTCCTCGAACAGCATAGCCTGCTGGCTGACGGTGTGTGCTGCTTCGCCCAAGCCCATGACCAG
>JADGRK010000396.1 GCA_017880985.1 Rhodoferax sp.
ATCCTGCCTGAGTTTTGTCAGAAGTATCCCAGATACGAAACCATGGGCCTGGCCGACCTGTGCCAGCATGTGCACCAGCTCTACGCCAAATACGACATTGCGCGTCTGACCACTGACATGTACTTAAGCGACCTGACACCGTCCATGAAACCCAGTGATGCTTATGCCCACATTGCGCTGCGCAAAACCGAGCGTGTCGAGATTGATCAGCTTGAAGGTCGCATCACCGTCGGGCTCGTCACGCCATACCCACCCGGCATCCCCTTGCTGATTCCGGGCGAAGTGTTCAACAAGAAGATTGTGGACTACCTCAAATTTGCACGCGAGTTCAACACCCAGTGCCCTGGTTTTGAGACCGATATTCACGGGCTGGTGGAAGAAGAGGGTGCTGACGGGCAGCGACTCTACTACGCCGATTGCGTCCAAGTCTGACCCGTTACTTAAACCAGTTTGATATTAATGTTATAGCTACTTACGCAATACGGACAGGCGCTGCAGCCTGAATTAATCAAGATTCAACGACCGCCACCGCGGTCTGACTGACGCCGCAATCAACGTACGAAATCTGTCCTGTCATGCCTGAGGCCAGGTCGCTTAGCAGGAACGCCGCCACGTTGCCAACCTCTTCAATCGTCACATTGCGTTTGAGCGGCGAGGCGCTGGCTGAGATGGCCAGCAGGCGGCCAAAGTCCTTGATGCCGCTGGCCGCCAGCGTCTTGATGGCACCGGCGCTCAGGCCATTGACCCGGATGCCTTTGGCCCCCACGGCGTCGGCCAGATAACGCACCGAGGATTCCAGCGACGCCTTGGCCAGTCCCATGGTGTTGTAGCTTGGCACCACACGCACACCGCCCAGGTAGGTCAGCGTGAGCAAGGATGATTTTTCATTCAGGTAGGGCAGGGCGGCCTTTGCCATGGCCGGAAAGCTGTAGGCGCTGATATCGTGGGCAATACGGAAGTTCTCACGTGTCAAGCCGTCCAAGAAGTTGCCCGAGATGGCTTCACGCGGTGCGTAGCCAATGCTGTGCACAAAGCCGTCAAAAGTGGGCCAGTGGGCGGTCAAGTCGGCAAACAGTTTTTCAATTTGTGCATCGTCGCCCACGTCGCAGTCAAAAATCAGAGTTGAGTCAAAATCGGCCGCCAACTCGGTGATGCGCTCTTTGAATCGCTCTCCCACGTAGCTGAAAGCCAACTCGGCACCCTGTTGGTGGCAGGCTTGCGCGATGCCATAAGCAATAGAGCGCTTACTCAGGACGCCCGTAATCAATAGTTTTTTGCCAACCAAGAAACCCATGCTATTTTTCACTCCAGATACATTGTTTCAGTTTATCCGTTTCGGACATCTTGCAACTCCGGCAATCATTGACGGCCAATGGGAATTTTTAGGTCATGATTGTCGCATGCGCTGGCAACAAGGGCTCCGCGTAGCGATGAATCAATTTTCCATTTAGCGACGTCAGCAAGTGGTTTTTGCCAATTACTCGCTACAGGTTGCTACCAGTGACGCAATAAATCCTTAGAAATCAAGGCACTTAAGCCAATTTTGAGATACAATTCAAGCTCACGACCAAACGGGCGGGTAACTACCGCCCGTTTTTTTTGGTCGATTGTTTTTGTAACACAAGCAAACACTCGTGGCACTGAAAGAAATTGTTGAACAAACTGTGGCCGGGCTCGGCTACGATTTGGTGGAAATTGAACGTTCCGCCGGGGGTTTGCTGCGAATCACGATTGACTTGCCATGGACAGCGCCAGGGGGTGCTGTGGTGGCAGGGCCGGAACAGTTCGTGACGGTGGAAGATTGCGAGAAAGTTACGCGCCAGTTGCAATTTGCGCTTGAAGTGGATGGTGTGGAGTACAAGCGGTTGGAAGTGTCCTCGCCGGGCATCGATCGACCCTTGCGCCATGAGCGAGATTTTGAACGCTTTGTCGGGCAGGTGATTGACATCACGCTCAAGGCCCCGATAGGTGCGGCAGCGGTCGGCCAGGTGAATGCGACACGCAAGAAATTTCGTGGCACGCTTGAGCGTATTAAACGTCCGCTTGGGGATGAAAGTGGAACTGACAATCTGGCACCGGCAGAAGCTGAAACTTGGCGAATCGTCTGGACCGATGCGCCGGTGGTCAAGCCGGGGCAGCGGATCAGCAAGAAAAGATTGCCGGCGCCGCTACGGGCGCTGGGGTTTGCTTTGAGTGAGTTGCGAGAGGCACGGCTGGCGCCGATCATCAACTTCAATGGTCGAGGCGCCAAGGTCGGTACAGAAACGAATTTGGATTGAATTGAAACAGGAGACTGATGGCATGAATCGCGAAATGTTAATGCTGGTAGAAGCCATATCACGAGAGAAGAACGTGGAACTTGACGTGGTTTTTAGCGCGGTCGAGGCGGCGCTGGCCCAGGCAACACGAAAGCTTTACCAAGGCGATGTCGATATCCGCGTGGCAATGGATCGGGACAGCGGCAACTACGAGACTTTCCGACGTTGGCATGTGGTGCCCGATGAGGCGGGCTTGCAGTTGCCGGATCAGGAAATCCTGCTGTTTGAAGCGAAAGAGCAGATTCCCGATATCGAAGTTGATGAGTACATTGAAGAAACGGTGGAGTCGGTGCCGATTGGCCGCATCGGTGCCATGGCGGCCAAACAGGTCATTTTGCAGAAGATACGCGATGCCGAACGTGAAATGTTACTCAATGACTTCATGTCGCGCGGTGACAAGATTTTCGTCGGCACCGTCAAACGCATGGACAAGGGTGACCTCATTGTCGAAAGCGGCCGTGTTGAAGGCCGCCTGCGCCGCAGCGAGATGATCCCGAAGGAAAACCTCCGCATGGGTGACCGCGTTCGCGCCATGATCATGGAAGTTGACCTGACGCTGCGCGGTGCACCGATTGTTTTGTCGCGCTCGGCGCCAGCCTTCAT
>JADGRK010000397.1 GCA_017880985.1 Rhodoferax sp.
TGGGGCGGCGTTTGCCCACCGGCGGGCGACAAACCACACCGCTACATCTTTACCGTCTATGCTCTGAAAGACAAGCTCGAAGTTCCCGCCGACGCCACCGCCGGGCTGACCGGCTACATGATCAACGGCAACAGCCTGGGCAAAGCCAGCTTGACCGCCAAGTACGGGCGACCGAAGGCCAAGTAAGCGCCTGGCCGTGCCCTGTTTTATAGACAAAACAGGGCTCCATGCCTTATGGATGAAGCGTAAACAGCTATTTAATTAATAGCTAAAGACACCTGCCCGGCTAGTGCATAAACTTGCCGTTGCGCCCGATGATCGTCAAATCGGTGAAGCTTGAACCCTGGTGCTCTTTGGCGCTGTAGTTGACGGTGAAGCCGCCCAGGTTCAGATCGTGCATTGACTCCAACCCGACAATGAGCGTTTCACGCGAGAGAGTTTTCCCGGCCCGGCGCAAGCCTTCCACCAGCACGCGCGCAGTCAGAAAGCCCTCCATGCTGGAGAAGTCGAAGTCCTTGTGTCCGGCCTCGCTCATGCGCTGCTGATACTCGCGAACCACCTGGCTATTGGCGGTATACGGAAATGGCACCACCTGCGAGATCACCACGCCAGCACCGGCTTCACCCAGTGCATCGGCCAGCGCTTTGGAGCCAACAAAACTGACGTTGAAAAACTGGCCCCCGTAGCCTTTGGCGCGCGCCGCTTTGATGAATGCCGCGCAGGAGGTGTAGGCGCTGATCTGAACCACCGCTTCGGGTTCCGACTTGAGAATGGCCTCCAGCGCCTTGGCCACATCGACACTGTTGCGCTCGACTGTCGCGATGGCCACCGGTTTGAGCTGGCGTTTGGTCAAGGCCCGCAGCACACCGTCCAGACCAGCCTTGCCATAAGAGTCATTCTGGTAGAACACCGCAATCTTCTTGACCCCAAAGGTGGTGAGGTGCTGCACGATGCGTTCGGTCTCATCAAAGTAGCTGGCGCGCACATGAAATACCTGCCGGTTAAAGGGCTCGCGCAGCGCTTGCGCACCGGTGAACATGCCCACCAGCGGCACCTGCTCGGCGCTCACGATCGGCAGCGCGGCGATCCCGGTTGGCGTACCCACGGAGCCAGCCAGGGCAAACACCTTGTCTTCGTGGATCAGGGCCTTGACCGCCGCCGCCGCTTTTTCAGGCTCATAGCCATCGTCGCGAGTCACCAGCTTGATGCTGCGGCCGTTTACACCGCCTTGGGCATTCACGGCGGTGAAGTAGGCCTGCATACCGAGTTGCATGCGTTGTCCCAATAGGGCGGCCGGACCGCTGATGGCGGCGAACTGGCCAATCAGTATTTCCTTGTCCGTCACGCCGTTCTCGGCCAGTGACAAGGTAGAAGCCAATACCAGGGCCAAAGAAGCTAAATTTTTGATGATGTTCATGGAAGTCCGCCCGTTTCCTCATAATCTGAAGAACCAAGGCTACCCGATTTCCGATAAATAATCGATCAGGGTTTGCCACCCCCGTCACCCGGCCCCGGCAGAAGCCCATTCCCGGCCGCTTGACTGGCTAAAACATCAGGCGAACCACTTCTTCAGGTCAACCGTTGATCGTCGTCCAATGCCATCGGAACGATCGGCGAGCCAGGCGGCGGCACTTTCGCGCCCCTGTCCCCGCAGCAGATCGAGAAACGGACCGTGTGCCAGCAGTTTGGTTTCGGTCTGCTGCAGACTCGCCAGGTGGCTGGAATCGATCATGTGAAAGCGCATTTTCTGCAAGCGCCGCTCGAGCCTTCCCAGCGTCAGGAAGGTCGGGCTCGAGAATTCGATGGCCTGCGCGAACATGCGCATCTCGCGCATGAAATTGGCACTGAACGCCAGTTCGACAATGCGCGCCTCAATCTCCTGCAGCGTGCGCGGTGTGCCCTCGCGTTGCAGCGGACTGAGCAACACCAACAGCACATCGCGCGAGTCACAGTGGTAGAACAGCGGAAACACCGCCGGATTCGCCGCGTAGCCGCCGTCCCAATAGGGCTCGCCATCAATCTCCACCGGGTGATGGATCGTGGGCAGGCAGGCCGAGGCCAGCAACACGTCAACCGTCAGTTGGGTTTCACGAAACACGCGCAGCTTTCCGGTGTTCACTTGCGTGGTGCCGACGAACAGTTTGAACGGACAGCGGGCGCGCAACTGCTCGAAGTCGATCTGCCGGTTCAGCAGATCGCGCAACGGGTTCAGCGCCAGCGGATTGAGCTGCGTCGGCGAGAAGTAGCCGGCCCACTTCATCAGCATTTTGCTGGCGGGCGACAGGCTGAAGGCGTCGCCCTCACCTTGGCTCACCATCCCCATCGGCATCTGTTTTCCGACCTCGGTCCAGAAGTCCGTCAGGCCCTGGCGTGCGCCGTCGCGTCCGCCCTTGAGCCAGCCATCGGCAAAGACCACGGCGTTCATCGCGCCGGCGCTGCTGCCGCTCAGACCCTCGAACCGGATGCGCTGGTCCTCCAGCAGTGCGTCGAGCACGCCCCAGGTAAAAGCGCCGTGCGCGCCGCCGCCCTGTAACGCCAGGTTGAGCCGTGAGGGCGCCGGGCCCAGCCAGCGCTTGAGCCGGGCCAGGCCCGTGGGCGTGGGCGTGGTGACGGCCGGGCGTGCGGGGTTTGCTGCGCTATCGGTCAAATGAACTCCTTCTCGGCGCGAGACGCCATGCGAACATGGATCAGTATAGGGTTAACCCGTAACAGTGGCTTGGTCACCGCTCCGGGTTATACATAAAATATGTCTCTAGCTCCCGTGCATAGTTAGCAGAAAGCTACTAATTAGATAGCAGACAACGCTCATCCCAAACTCGGATCGGCATCGGGTGTCTGTCCGTCGATGTAAAACCAGCGCCCACTCTGGCGCACAAAGCGACTGATCTCATGCTGGCGCTGCGCCCGTCCAGCCTC
>JADGRK010000398.1 GCA_017880985.1 Rhodoferax sp.
GGGCGCACGCTGGTGGCGGTGCTGGAGAACTACCAGAATGCCGATGGTTCGGTGCGCGTACCGGCGCTGTTGCAGCCTTATCTGGGCGGGCTCGACGTGCTGCGTGCCGTCTGAATTGAAATTGGCGTTGGCCCTGAAGGGAAATTTGCGATGAACCCTTACCCTCATCTTTTGGAACCGCTCGAACTGGGCTTTACCTCGCTGGCCAACCGTGTGCTGATGGGTTCCATGCACGTCGGCCTGGAGGAAGTGAAAAACGGTTTCGAGCGCATGGCCGCTTTCTATAGCGAGCGGGCACGCGGTGGCGTGGGCCTGATCGTGACCGGCGGCATTGCGCCCAATGATCGCGGACGCCCCATGACCGGCGGCGCCACATTGATGACCGAGGCACAGGCTGAACAGCACAAAGGCGTGACGCAGGCGGTGCACGGGCAGGGCGGCAAGATCGCCATGCAAATCCTGCACTTTGGTCGCTACTCTTACCAGCCGACACTGGTGGCGCCGAGCGCGCTCAAGGCGCCGATCAACCCGTTTGTGCCACAGGCGCTCTCGGGCGAGGAGGTGGAACGGACGATTGGCGATTTTGTGCGCTGCGCTGCACTGGCGCAGTACGCCGGTTACGACGGGGTTGAGATCATGGGCTCCGAGGGCTACCTGATCAACGAATTCATTGCCAGCCGCACCAACCAGCGCGACGACGCCTGGGGTGGTGCCTATGCCAACCGGATCCGCTTCCCGCTGGAAATTGTGCGGCGCACGCGCGAAAAGGTGGGCGCGCATTTCATCATCATTTATCGTCTGTCGATGATCGATCTGGTTGAGGGCGGCTCCTCGCTGACCGAGGTGATTGAATTGGCGCAGGCGATTGAGGCGGCCGGTGCCACGATCATCAACGCCGGCATTGGCTGGCACGAGGCGCGCATCCCGACCATCGCGACCAAGGTGCCGCGCGCCGCCTACGCCTGGGTCACGCAGCGCCTCAAGGGCCAGGTCGGCCTGCCGCTGGTGGCCACCAACCGGATCAATACGCCCGAGGTGGCCGAGCGGCTGCTGGCCGACGGTTTTTGCGATCTGGTGTCGATGGCGCGGCCGCTGCTGGCTGATCCGTTCTTCGTGCGCAAGGCGGCCCAGGGCCGTGCCGACGAAATCAACACCTGCATCGGCTGCAATCAGGCCTGTCTGGATCACACCTTTGCCGGCAAGACCACCTCGTGCCTGGTCAATCCGCGGGCCTGTCACGAAACCGAGCTGGTCATTACGGCTGCCACAAACCCGAAGCGCATTGCTGTGGTCGGGGCTGGTCCGGCCGGTCTGAGCTTTGCCGTGACCGCTGCCGAACGCGGCCATGACGTGACGCTGTTTGATGCCGATGGCCAGATCGGCGGCCAGTTCAACATCGCAAAAAAAGTGCCTGGGAAGGAAGAGTTCTATGAGACCTTGCGCTACTTCGGCAGGCAGCTTGACCTGCGCGGCGTCAAGCTGCGCCTGAATACGCGGGTCAGTGCGCCGGAGCTGGTGCAGGGCGGCTTTGATGAAATCGTGTTGGCCACCGGCGTCACGCCACGGCTACCGGAGATTGAGGGTTTGCACCATCCCAAAGTGCTGAGTTATCTCGACGTGTTGCGTGATGGCCGGGCGGTCGGCAAAACGGTGGCCCTGATCGGCGCCGGCGGTATCGGTTTTGATGTGGCCGAGTACCTGACCCAGAGCGGCCAGAGTGCCAGTGTCAATCCGGCAAAGTTCTACGCCGAGTGGGGTATCGATCCGGCTTACGCCGGGCGCGGCGGCTTGTGTGCGCCGCAGCTTGAGGCATCGCCGCGGCAGGTCTATCTGCTGCAGCGCAAGAAGAGCAAAGTCGGCGACGGCCTGGGCAAGACCACCGGCTGGATTCACCGCACTTCGCTGAAGGCGCGACACGTCAAGATGTTCTCAAGCGTGATCTATCGCAAAATTGATGATGCCGGTTTGCACGTCAGCATCGACGGGCAGGAACAATTGATTGCGGTCGACAACGTGGTGCTGTGCGCCGGGCAGGAGCCAGAGCGGGAGCTGCTCGCCGACCTGCAGAAGGCGGGTTGCACGGTGCACTTGATTGGCGGCGCCGATGTGGCGGCCGAGCTCGACGCCAAACGTGCCATCGACCAGGGCGTTCGCCTGGCGGCGACTATCTGATTCGTTTGGCCCGGCGCGCCCCGGGTCCGCCCGCCAGTGCCGATGCCGGTATGATGCGCCAATCTTTTTAGCGTGGAACAAGACTGCCCGTAGCTCAGTTGGATAGAGCAACAGCCTTCTAAGCTGTGGGTCGCAGGTTCAATTCCTGTCGGGCAGACCATGCCAAATAACAATAGTTAGCTACAAATACTATAGCAATTCTAATTCAGGGTAACGCAGGGGTAACAGGTTTCAGCGGGTAACGTAAAGATTGCCGACGGTCACTTTTCCCAGACCAGCGGTCGCAAACCGATAAAGGCGATCAAACCTGCTTTTTGAAATATGGGGTAGGGGTGTACTGCCAAAACTGACGAAAGTCGGTTTCAGACGAAAAAAAACCAAGCGGTCAAGCTGGGTTAGAACTCTTTCGAGCCACGCTCAGGGAGGTGAAGCGCAGGGGCTTGATGCCCGGTTGCACTCTATCACGATGCCACCAGCCTGAATATCAGCACCCCAGCAAATAGCGCAGCAAGCACCAGCAGCACCATGGGCGCCAAGCTCTTGCCGGGCGGTTGATATGAAACGGCTGTACCGGGGCAGACTTGGATTCAGCGTGATGTATTGAATGGGTTTCGCTGTAGCTCAGTCCAGTGCCAGGGATGCCCACAGTCGTTCGGGTGCCCCGATCGCTGATGTTGATCGTCGCGCCAGGCCTGCCGATCGATGTACTGACGCCTGACTTGCTCAGATTGACGCGGACGCCA
>JADGRK010000057.1 GCA_017880985.1 Rhodoferax sp.
TGGTCGATGAACTCGTTGGCGATGCGTCGCATGTGCGCGGCCGGTACGTCGCAGATCGTCGCTGCCCATTCGGGGGAATAGGGCCGCATGTGTTCGACCAGACGCGTGAAGGCGGTGCTGCCGGCAAGCAAGCCCTCGGCCAGGATTTCTTCGTCGGGGCCGATCTCGATGGCATCGACCTTGTAGCTGCCTTCAATCGCCTCCTGCAGAGCCGGGCTGTCGTGTACCCGTACGCCCGCGCTGGCCCCGTCCCAGACCAGGGGCTTGCGACTGCCGCGCTCACGCAAGTAATAGCCGTGCGGTCCAACGAGATAGGGCGAGGCGGTGCGCCCGGCCAGGAACGCCACGTCCAGGCGAGCGCGCGGCACCTCGTGCAGCAGCACGTGGATCAGCGCGTAGAGGAAGGCTGCGTCGGTCTTGGGCTTGATCGGCACCCACTGCGCCGAGCAGGCGCCAGTCACCGACAGATGCGGCTCGACCTGCACGCGCTTCAAGCCGCGCAGGCGCGCCGCAGAGTGTCGCCAGACACCGATCACCCCGCCCGAGGCTTCTATATTGGAGCCGCAGGAGATCAGGTAATTGCACAGCGGCGTGTCGGGCGTGACGATGAAGGCGCGGTGCCAGAACTCGCCATACAGGTGCTCGGAGTGGTAGCACTTGACGCCCTGGCCGGAGCCGAATCCCATGTCAACGGTGCCCCAGGCAGAGAGGAAGGCCGGCAAGGTGCCCATGTAGGACTGCGGCGTACCCGCGCCACCAAAGCTGGCAGCCACCCTTGGGTAGCCCGAGGCGTCGAGGATGCCTTCGGCGCGCACCGCGTTGAGCTTGGCGCCGATCAGCTCGAAGGCCTCGTCCCAGGTGATCGGCACAAAGCCCGGGTCTTGATCGCGTCCCTTCAACGGGTTGCTGCGCTTCATCGGCGTAAGCACTCGGTTCGGGTTGTAGGTCTTCTGCACCAGGCCGTACGCCTTGACGCAGACCTTGCCGCCACCCGGGTGGACGTCGGCGGCGCAAAAATTGGGCTCGACCTCGGTCGCTACACCCTGTTCTACTTTGACGGTGAGCAAGTCGGGCCCGGCGACGCACTGGTAACAGTAGGTTGGGACGTGTTTCACGTCCTTCGATTCAACTTTCATGAGACGTCTTTTCCAATGCCAAATGAGTCGCAACCCAAACCCTTTGGTGCTGGGCTTGCGCGAATAGATAGTTCACACGGCAGCGTTCAAGGGTTGATTGGGGAGCGAATAACAACCCATTGGCAAATGAACTTCTCATGGCAAATATCCTTATCATTGTGCGGTCATGCTACCCGCTATTGAGACACTCAAACCGGTCCTGGCGGGATACAAATGGCTATTTTCAGCATTCTTGCACTAGAATGCAATAATTAGTTGAGGTACATCAAAGATGAGCAAAATTGCCGCCTCCAGTGCGCCACTTAAACGCCGCATTGGAAAGCCCAAAACTGCGGTGGCGAAGCCGACGCCAAAGCCGATTACCGGGGACTTGAGTATTCGACCAGTGCGACCGGACGAACTCGCCGCCGTGATCGCCATTGACGCGCTGGTGACGGGCATTGAAAAACGCGCTTATTGGAATTCGCTTTACCGACGCTATGCCGACGCGGTGGCCACTGGCCAGCATTTTCTGGTCGCACTGCGTGGCACCGAAGTGATTGGCTTTGCAATTGGCGAGGTGCGCGACTGGGAGTTCGGCTCGCCGCCCTGTGGCTGGGTGTTTGCGATTGACGTGCGGCCAGACGCGCGTCTGGCCGGCGTAGCCAGCGAATTGCTCAAGGCCATCTGTGATAACTTCAGGCGCGTCGGTGTCAACAAGGTGCGTACCATGCTGTCGCGCGACAACACCTTGATTCTTTCCTTCTTTCGCAGCCAGGGCATGATGATTGGCCCGTTTATCCCGCTGGAACTTGATCTTGATGCCTGAATAATTTACAAAAAACATTGTTTGAATTGCCATGAAGTTACAACAGAGTACGCGTCTTGCGCTATACAGCCTGCTGGAATTTGCCGCTGATCCGCAGCGCCAGATTTCGGCTGCCGAAATCGCGCAAAAATACGCCGTGTCGTCACACCATTTGGCCAAGGTGTTGGCTGAACTCGCGCGCGTTGGCATGGTGCAGTCGGTCCGAGGTGTCGGCGGCGGGTACCGTTTCATCGGTAACGCCCGGCGTCTGACGTTGATGGATGTGATTTCGCGCTTTGAAGACGTGCTGCCGCCAGAGCGTTTGCCCAGCAACGCTACACCGGTCGGCCAGGCCTTGACTGCGGTGTTGTCCGAGATTGACGAAATCGCCAAGGCCTCGATGAGTTCGATTACCCTGGCGACCATGCTCGGCATCATCGCGCGCCAGCAGGCCGTCACACCAGTGCTTACATCTTCCAAAGGCATAGCCAGGCGTCCCACGGATTAATCTGGTGTCTCAGATGGCTGTGGCCATGCTGGCTTTGGACTGACTCGCCGCAGCGCGTTGTTGCAAGGTGGCCCAGCCGTCATCGATTTCGGCCTGCAGCGTTTCAATATCGGCGCTCGCCATGTTCCGGTAACGGCGTTGCAGCGCCAGGTAATCGGCGACCGGGCGCGTCTTGGAAGTGTGGTTGAGTGTGTAGTGATGGCCGTCCTCAACTTCATAAAGAGGGAAGGTGCCAGATTCGACAGCGTAACGTGCTGTAGTCAAGCCGGCGTCGTCGGCTACGCCCCAGCCGTCCATGCACGGGATCAGCAGCGTGATGATGCGGGTGCCCTGCATCTTCTTGGCCTTTTCGACCTTGCGCAGCAGGTCTGGCAGATGGCCGACGCTGGCGGTGGCCACATAGGGAACTCGGTGCGCGGCCATGATCTCGGTCAGGTTCTTCTTGCGTGAGGTCTTGCCCGCTGGGGTTGACCCAGTACGCGCGAAATGCGGTGTGGACGAGGACTTCTGGGCACCGGTGTTCATGTAGCCTTCGTTGTCCAGACAGAAATAGATGAAATCCTCATTGCGCTCCGCCGCCGAGGACAGGCACTGAAAGCCGATGTCGTAGGTACCGCCGTCGCCGGCCAATACGATCACCTGAGTACCCTGCTTGCCTTGGACGTCGAGTGCGCGGCGCAGCCCGGTGGCCGCGGCGGCGCTGGATTCGAGTGTCGGCTGATACACGGGGATGCGCAGCGAACTGTAGGGCTGCGCCCCAGCAATGATGGCCATGCAAGAAGGCGGAATCACGGCCATGGTATTGGGTCCCATGGCGGTCAGGACGTGGCGCACCGTCAGGGCGTCGATGCAGCCCGGGCAGGCTGCGTGCCCAGAGCAGAGCATCGGTTCCTGGTTGGCTTGTTCGATTCTGATCATGTTGTTCACCTTACCCACTGTGACTCGCTCTGCGCTTCGTTCTGAACGGCCCGTTTGACGAACTCGACAATCTTCGCTGGCGATACGTTGACACCGCCAACGCCGGCCAGCAGGCCGTGGATGCGGGGTGGGGCCACAGTTCCATACAGGGCAGAGCGCAGTTCCTGATGCAGAACGCCGCCGTGGCCGGGTGAGTAGTTGCGATCAAGCACGATGACTTCGTCAACCCCGGTCAGCGCCTCACGCAGCTCAAGCGCTGGCAGTGGCCTGAACAGCCGCACCTTGACCAAGCCGATGGCTTCTCCGGCCTCGCGCATGGCATCCACGGCGTCCCGTGCCGTGCCGCACATGCTACCCATGGTGACAATGACGGTGCGCGCACCGTCGCAGCGGTAACGCTCAATCACGCCGTAGCTGCGGCCGGTCAGTTGGGCCCATTCGTGATCCGCCTGCGCGGCCAGTGCCGGTACCCGCGCCATGGCCTCGCCGAGGTCCTGGCGGTGGCGATAAAACATGTCCTGCGAGACCACATTGCCCCAGGATTCCACCTTGTCGGTGTCAAGCCGGTGCGGTGGGTCAAAGGCCGGTAAATAGCCATCGACCAGCTCCTGCTTTGGCACCATCACCGGTTCCAGCGCGTGGGAGACGTAAAACGCGTCGAGATTGACCATGGTCGGCACCAGCACCTGTTCGGCAACGCGAAAGGCTTGAAGCACGCTGTCGAGTGCTTCCTGGGCGCTTTCCACGTAGTACTGAATCCAGCCGGTATCACGCTGGGACAGGCTGTCGGTCTGGTCGGGCCAGAAGGCCCAGGGCGAAGCGACGGTGCGATTGACGTTGACCAGCACGATCGGCGCGCGCGCGCCGCTGGCGTAGTGCAACAACTCGTGCATCAACAGCAAACCCTGTGAGGCGGTGGCGGTAAACACCCGCGTTCCGACCAGTGAGGCCGGAATGCAGGCCGACATCACGGAGTGCTCAGACTCTGGCGTGATGATTTCGGCATCAAAGCTGCCATCGGCCGCAAACTCGGTGAGTTGTTCCAGTATTGGCGTTTGCGGTGTGATCGGATACACAGGAACCACCTTGGGTCGCGCCAGACGGGCGCCCCAGGCCACTGCCTGGTTGCCGGTCAGCAGCATGGAATTCGTGGGCGTACTCATCGCAGTTCCTCCTGCATCGTCATGGAGCCGGTCGGACATTCCTTGATGCACAGACCGCAACCTTTGCAGTAATCGGTCAGCACCGTGTATCCGTTGACTACACGTTTGACAGCCATATCCGGGCAGTACACCACGCAGTTGTCGCAGTAGATGCACGTGCCGCAGGAGAAGCAACGTTCGCTCTCGCTGAGCGCCTGCGCAAGGTCCAGGCCAAGCTGGACCTCGGCGTCGCGGGACAGGCGTTCATGGGCCTCCAGCAATTGGGTCTGGGCGCGCTCATGCTTGGGGTGATAGTAGGTGCTGATGGATGCCAGGGACACCACGGGCTCGCTACTGGTGACGGTGCTGGCACTTGACCCGCTCTGGCGCTGGCGCAACTCGCGTGCGATGGCCTGCGCCGCGCGCTGGCCCATACCGATGGCTTCAGTAACAAAGCGTGCCATGCTGGCCATATCGCCGCCGGCGTAAACGCCGACTGTGCTGGTGGCGAGCTGTTTATCGGTCTGGAGCAATCCGCCTGCGGCGGCGAAGCCCTCGCCCAGGACCGAGAGATCGGGGTCCTGGCCGATGGACGTGACGATGGCGTCGGCCGCGATGGTGAAGCTGCTGTCTTGAATGGCGGTCAGCGTGAACTGTCCGCGTTGGGCGCCGGCGACAAATGCCACCTTGGCGCATGTCAGTGTCAGGCCGCTAGCGCCGCCATGGCTCACACCATCCAGCCGCGCACCGTCAAGCAGGGTGATCCCCTCCTCCAGCGCTTCCAGCACTTCTTCGGCCTGGGCCGGCATTTGGGCGCGCTGTTCCAGGGCCAAAAGGGTCACGTCGTGGCCAAGACGGCGTGCACTGCGTGCTGCGTCCAGCGCGGCACTGCCGCCGCCGATCACCACCAGCCGCCGGCCCAGCGTTACTGGCTGGCCCGCGTTGGCGCCGGCCAGATAAGTGGCGCCGTCGCAGACCCAGGTTTGCGCGTAGTCCAGTGCCGGCAGGCGCTTTTGCCGCGCGGCGCCCAAGGCCAGGTAGAGCGCATCGTGCTGCTCGCGCAGGCGTTTGAAATCGTTGGCAGTCTCGATTGGGTGCCCGCAATTCACCTTGACGCCCATTGCGACGATGCGTGCGATTTCACCGTCGAGCACGTTGCGCGCCAGTCGGTAGGCGGGGATGCCGTAACGCATCAACCCACCCAACTCAGCCTTCGCCTCATAGAGCGTGACGGCAAAGCCCATGCTGCGCAATTGAAAAGCGGCTGACAAGCCTGACGGACCGCCACCTACGATGGCAACATGGCCCGGCTGCGCCGGTGCCGCAGGTTCAAAGCCCCAGGCTTGCGCCAGCGCCTGATCGCCCACGAAGCGCTCGAGTTTGCAGATTGAGAGTGCCTCGTCGTAACCGGCGCGGTTGCATGCCGCCTCGCATGGGTGGTGGCAGATACGCCCGGCGATGGCCGGGAAGGGGTTGTGGCGAGCCAGAACTTGCCAGGCGCCGTGGAAATCGCGCGCTCGCGCCAGTCCGATCCATTCTGCGATGTCGCCGTTCACGGGGCAGGCGCGGTGGCAGGGTGCCGGGGCCTTGATGTGCATGGCCAGGGACGCGCGCCAGGTGCCGGTCTTGATGGTGTCGGTGCTGCCGGTGGTCCAGGTCGTGGGAATGAGTGCCGAAATTGTGGCTGGAATGGGGGCGTTCATGCGGCGCTCACTAGCATTTGACGGTCGAGTTGACGGTCGGCGCAACGGTAGCCCTCGACACAGGCGGCGACGTTTTCATCGTGTTGCTTGGGTGCGTTGTCCACCAGCGTTTGTTTCAGTATCGAAAGTGACGGCGCTTCAATCACCCGAGCCAAGGCACCCAGCAAGGCTGAGTTCACGATGCGCCCCAGACCCTGCTGGCGCGAAATCGTCAATGCGTCGATCGGGATCACGCGTTTACCAGGCAGGAGTTGCGCAAATTCGGCTGCGCTGCGGGCTGAATTCACCACAATCAGGGTGTCGGCGTCGGCAGTGGCCAGCAGGCGGCCTTCGAGCAGACTCGCATCAAAGCACAGAATAGCGTCGGCGCGCTCGATATCGCAGCGCACGCGCACCGGCCGATCGTTGACCCGGAGGTAGGAATTCACCGGTGTGCCGCGACGCGCCCCGCCATAGCTGGCAAAGCATTGAACATACAGCCCTTGCGCATGAAAAGCGCCAGCCAGCAGGTTGCCGGCGGTCTGAGCACCCTGACCGCCGCGGCCCTGGATGATGATCTCAAGCACCTTGTCGTCTCCTTTCGGACCTCTGCCAGATATCAAACGCCTAGCAGATTTCCGTATAGTTGTGTTCCCGGTAGGGACTTGTCACAGGCGCAATCTAGGCGTTTTGTCGCCATTGGTCTAATTGATTGTTGAAATCCACTCCATTCACCAAACGGATATTCAAGCCGGAGTCGAAGCGGGGCGCCGCTAATCGTCGTTCGCCTTATTGCCTGTATCGAGAAAACCGCGCAGCGAATCAAGGCTAACCTGGCCAAGACCGACTGCTACAGAGGCGAAATCAGGCGGCAGCGGCTTTACGGCCACCGATGCCCAGGTAGGTTTCAATGATGCGCGGGTCGCTCGCGAGTTCGCTTGCTTTGCCGCTCAAGGCGACGCTGCCCATTTCCAGCACGTAGGCGCGGTCCGCCACGGCCAAAGCAGCACGCGCGTTTTGCTCCACCAACAAAATGGAGACACCGCGTTCCCGTAGTCTGACCACCACCTGCAATACCTCGCGCACGAGTGACGGAGCCAGCCCGAGAGAAGGCTCGTCGAGCATTAACAGCTTGGGTTTGGCCATCAGCGCCCGGCCAACGGCCAGCATTTGTCGTTCTCCGCCGGACAGTGTGGAGGCCATTTGGGTCCGACGCTCGTGCAAGCGCGGGAAGATCGCAAACACTTCGTCACGACACTCCGCCTGATCCCGCAAACCGCTGCGCCAGCGCGAAAAACCACCCAGCAACAGGTTATCTTCGACCGACATTTCACCGAACAGCTCCCGTCGTTCGGGTACCAGACCGACGCCACACACAACCAGTGCATGGACGCTGGGATGGCGAATCAGGCTTCCATTGAGCCAGAGTTCACCCTTGCTTGGCAGCAACCCCATGGCGGCCGATAACAGCGTTGATTTGCCGGCTCCGTTGGGTCCGATGACGGTCACAATTTCACCCGGATGGACGACCAGATTGACAGCGTGAACGGCCTCAACAACGCCGTGGCAAACGCTCAAGTGTTTGAGTTCGAGTACCGGCTGCGTCATGTCATCAGCTCCGCGTCTGCACCACCCAGGTAGGCGACCAACACCTTTGGGTTGACCTGGACCTCGGCTGGCGAGCCATGGGCAATGACCAGGCCAAACTCCAACACCGTGACGCGGTCGGCAATGTTCATGACGAATTCCATATCGTGTTCCACCACCAGTATGGCCAATCCCTCGTCGCGCAGTTGCATCAATAGCCTGGCCAGCGCCAGCTTTTCCATGTGCGGCAAGCCCGCTGCTGGCTCGTCCAACAGCAGCACACTGGGTTGTCCGGCCAGTGCACGCGCAATTTCCACAATCCGTTGCTGTCCCAAGGCCAGCGAACCGGCCGTTTCGTGCATCTGCGCTCCCAGGCCGCAGCGCTCAATCTGGTGCCGTGCTTCCGTTATCAGGGCGGCTTCCTCGGCGCGATCCAGGCGCAGCATGGATGCGATCCAGGCGCTGTGACCGCGCAGGTGAGCGCCCAAGGCAACGTTGTCAAGAACACTGCGAGCTCCGAGCAGGCGCACATGTTGAAAGGTGCGGCTCAAGCCCGCCGCCGCGTAGGCGCGCGAGGGCCGGCCACTCATGTCCTGCCCGAGCAGGCTGACCGCGCCCGAACTGGGATCATCAACGCCCGAAATCATGTTGAAGAACGTGCTCTTGCCCGCGCCGTTCGGACCGATCAGGGCGTGGATTTCACCGGAGCGAACATTGAGATTGACCTGGTTGTTGGCCAGCAGCCCGCCAAATCGCTTGCTCACGTCTGTCGCGCTCAGCACGACATGACCTCTCTCAGGAAGCTGACGCTCAGGAAGTCCGCGCGGCGTGTCGGCGTTGGCCAGTTTCGCCGGCTTGAGGTAGCGGCTGACAAACTGTGCCAGGCTGGGCCACAAACCATCGGAGAAGCGCTGCAAGACCAGCAGCATCAGAAGACCGAACACGATCACCTCGAAGTTGCCACTGGCACCCAGCAGGCTCGGCAATATATCCTGCAAATACTGCTTCATCAGGGTGATCAGAGCGGCCCCCAGCACGGCGCCCCACAAGTGGCCGGTGCCACCGACTACCGCCATGAAAAGGTATTCGATGCCAATGTTCAGGTTGAAGGGCGTCGGATTGACAAAGCGCTGCAAGTGGGCATACATCCAGCCGGAAAGACTGGCCAGCAGAGCTGCCAGCACAAAGACCTTGATGCGATAGCGGGCGGTGTCCACACCCATGCTCTCAGCCATGACGCGGCCAGTTCTTAGTGAGCGAATGGCCCGGCCTTCCCGCGAATCGAGCAGGTTGTGCAAGGCCCACAGGGTTAGCAGCAACACAGTCCAGGTCAAGAGGCCGAGTTCATGCACCGAGCGCAAAGTCAAGCCCCCGACCGACAAGGCAGGCAGGCCTGCAATGCCGGTGTGACCACCCAGAAATTCAAGGTTGCCAAACAGAAAGTACAGACTCAAGCCCCAGGCAATCGTGCCCAGCGGCAGATAGTGACCCGACAGGCGCAGCGTCACAGAGCCCAGCAACCAGGCGACAGTGGCGCTCAAAACAAGTCCTGCGACCAGCCCGATCCAGGGCAGCGCGGCGGATGTTGGCGCCAGTCCGACCAGCGCCGCCGCCGCCGGGGCGGTACAAAACCAGGCCGTGGCGTAGGCCCCCAAACCGACAAATGCGGCTTGACCAAATGAAGTCATGCCACCGACGCCGGTGAGCATCACCAGGCCCACTGCAACCAGTGCATACAGGCCGATGTAGTTCAGCATCGTGATGGTGAACTCGGGCAGAAACCCCCAGGCCCCCAGCAACACACCCACCGCACACATTGTCAGTTGGCGCTGCGTCATTCCTCGTCCTCGACGTGATGACTGTTGAGCGAGCGCCACCAGAGCACGGGGATGATCAGGGTGAAGACGATAACTTCCTTGAAGGCACTGGCCCAGAACGATGAAAAAGATTCCAACAGACCCACCAGCAACGCACCGGCCAGGGCAAGCGGATAGCTGGTCAGGCCACCGATGATGGCGGCGACAAAGCCTTTGAGCCCGATCAAAAAGCCGGTGTCGTAATAGACCGTTGTCATCGGCGCTATCAACAGCCCCGAGATCGCGCCAATGAGCGCGGCCAACGCAAAGCTCAGGTCCCCTGAGAGTTCAGTTGGAATGCCCATGAGTCGCGCGCCAACCCGGTTCATCGCGGTTGCGCGCAAGGCCTTGCCAACAATCGTGTGCTCGAAGAACAGGAACATCAAGATCACCAGCAGGCTCGTCACACCCATGACTACCAGTGACTGTCCGCTCACAGGAATGCCGCCCAGATCGAGCCGAAGGTCTGAAAACGCAGTGGTACGAAAACCCTCGGCACCAAAAAAAAGCAGGCCCAGGCCGACCAGTACGCCGTGCAGGGCGACCGACACAATCAGCAGCGTCAAGACCGTGGCATGCGCCAAGGGTCGGAAGGCCAGGCGGTACAGCAAGGGGCCCAACGGTGTCATGATCAGCAAAGCGGCGCTGGCCCGTCCAATCATTGAAGCCGGTACCAGGACCAGGACAATGAAGGCGGCCAAGCCCGGCAATGCAACGGCCCAGATCAGCGTTGATG
>JADGRK010000399.1 GCA_017880985.1 Rhodoferax sp.
CTCGCTGGTTGGGTCGCGATCAGCACCGTACATCTTGCGGTATGCGGCGCTGAAAATCTTGGCCCCCGGGCGGTCATCGTAGGTTACGGGCAATACACCGATTGAGCCTTCGAGCGGTGCCAGGCCGCCGGTAATCTTGGCCATCTCGTCGAGCTTGGCCTGGTCCATGATCAGGAAGCCACCCTTGAAACCGAGTTCGCGTGCTTGCTTGACCACCAGCGCCGTCGGCTCCGACGCTCCGCCGATGAACATCACATCGGGTTTTTCGGCCAACACACGGCTCACACCGGTGTAGAAGTCGGCGGAACGGTTGTACGACATCGGGTTATTCGAAACGATGGTGCCGCCGGCCTTTTCCCACGCCGGGGCGAACTGCTGACTCCAGTCCTTGGCGTACTCGTGGTCACCGGGAAGCATGCCGACCTTCTTGCCGAACTTCTTCATCTCGTAACGGGTGAAGGGCTCGATATACGTGTTGAAAGTCGGTGGAATCCGGATCGTGAGTTTGTTGCCAACTTCGGTGATCTTGCTGGTACTCGAGTACGCCATCACGAGGAACTTTTCCTGCTCGTTGAAGGCTTGCATGGCGTAGATGCCGCCGGAATGCGGCACAAACACGGCCGGCGTGTGGTACTGCTGCACCAGGCGGCGCGCATTGATGGCAGCTTCAGCCGGCGAGTATTTGTCGTCCAGCGCAACCAGCTCAAGCGTGACTTTCTTGCCCGCGACCTCAAGCCCGGCCGCATTGATTTCCTTGATGGCCATTTCCATGCCGCTAGTCACGTTCTTGCCATACAGCGCGGCGCCGCCGCTGAGCGGCCCGGTGAAGCCGATTTTGACGCTCTCCTGGGCCAGCGCGGAACCAGCGGCGAAAGCGCCGAGCAGCGCGGTTACCAGGGGCAACGCGATCAAGTGACGACGAGGAATAACTGTTTTCATGAATGAATCTCCTTAAGTAGTGGAACGAACAAAAAAATATTGCGCTGCCTACACCAGACGCATCATGCGCCGATATAAGCCGCACGCACGGCTTCGTTGTTGAGCAGCGAATCACGGTCGCCTTCGAGCGCAATGCGGCCGCGCTCGATGACGTAGGCACGGTGCGCAATGGCCAGTGCCGAATAAGCATTTTGCTCGGCCAGCAGCACCGTGGTACCGGCCTTATTGATACGCTGGATCACCTCGAACACCTGTTTGACGACCAGCGGCGCCAGGCCGAGCGAGGGTTCGTCGAGCAGCAGCACCTTGGGCCGACCGAGCAGCGCCCGCCCGATCGCCACCATCTGCTGCTGCCCGCCCGAAAGCGATCCGGCCGGGTCGTCCTGCTTCTTTTCAAGGATCGGAAACAGGCCGAACACTTCGTCGAGCGAACGTCCGATACCCGCCTTGTCGCGCCGATGCACGTAGGCGCCCAGCGTCAGGTTCTTGCGCACCGACATCATCGGAAACAGCTTGCGCCCCTCGGGACAGTGCACCAGTCCAGAGGCGACGATCTGCGCCGGGCGCATGCCCACCAGTTCGCGCTCGCCGAAGCGGATGCTGCCGGCACTGGGCCGCTGGATGCCGCTGGCCGCCATGAAGATCGAAGTCTTGCCGGCACCATTGTCGCCGAGCAATACGACCAGCTCGCCGGGCGCGGCATGCAGCGTGATTCCGTTCAGGGCGCGAAAGCTGCCGTAGTGGAGGTTGACACCTTCAAAGCGCAGCATGGTCCACTCCGAGGTAGGCTTCGATCACCTGCGGGTCGCGCCGGATCTCCGCCGGCGTGCCCTCGGCGATCTTGCAGCCGTTGTTGAGTACGACGATCTTGTCTGCCAGGCGCATGATCATGTCCATCTTGTGCTCGATCAGACACACGGTGCGGCCGTGGTCCACCAGTTTGCGAATGAGTGCGGCGAGGCCGACGGTCTCTTCCGGATTGACGCCGCTGGCGGGTTCGTCGAGCAGCAGCAGTTCCGGGTCCGTCGAGAGCGCCAGCGCGAAGGCCACGCGTTTGCGTTCCTCCTGCGTGATGTCGGCGGCGATGCGATTGGCGACGTGCGAGAGGCCGACGAAGTCGAGTGCCTCCCGCGCCTTGTCGCGGCACAGTTTTTCTTCCTGTTGCAGTCGCTGCGTGTTGGCCAGCACATCCCACAGGCCCGAGTGCGTGCGCAGCCGGTGGCCGACGATCAGGTTGTCGAGCACCGTCGCGTTGTCGAACAGGTGCGTGGTTTGAAAAGTCCGTGCAATGCCCAGCCGTGCCACGTGATCGGGCCTGAGCCCCGTCACATCCCGGCCTTTGAACAGGATGCGGCCCGAGCTTGGCTTGTGCGTGCCAGCCACCAGGTTAAAGAAGGTGGTCTTGCCGGCTCCGTTAGGGCCAATGATGGCGCTGACCTGGCCACGCTCGAAGCGCGTGCTCACGTGGTCGACGGCAGTCAGGCCGAAGAACAGTTTGGTCAGTGCCGTAATTTCAAGCATGGCGTTGCGCCTGCGTTGCATCGGCACGGCGAGCACGGCGCTTGAGCCAGGTGCCAACGATGCCGTCCGGCAGGAAGATGATCAGTGCGATCAGCACGGGCCCGAACACCACCATGCGGTAGTCCTGCAAAAACTGAAGGCCCTGGGTCAGCCAGGTCACCAGGAAGGTACCCACCAGCGGCCCCAGCAGCGTGCCGATGCCGCCGACCAGGGCGAACATGATCAGGTCGAAGGTTACGGTTTCGCTGGCCAGATCAGGT
The DNA here is from genome assembly GCA_017880985.1 of Rhodoferax sp. Lineage (GTDB taxonomy): Bacteria > Pseudomonadota > Gammaproteobacteria > Burkholderiales > Burkholderiaceae_C > Rhodoferax. The sequence continues at coordinate 2,721 of JADGRK010000399.1, forward strand.
CCGAGAAAGCGCACTTGCCCGGCATACAGCGCCCCGGCAAAACCAGCGTAGGTCACCGAAAGAACAAATGACAAGGTCTTGGTGCGCATCAAATCAATGCCCAACGCCTCGGCCAATTCGTCGCTGTTGCGCACTGCCATAAAGCTGCGGCCCAGCAGCGAGTGAACAATGCGCGCCATGATCC
>JADGRK010000400.1 GCA_017880985.1 Rhodoferax sp.
TTGGACTGCTGGCTGTAGCCAAACCACAAGGAGTCGCGCTTGAGTTGCTGCTGTTGAGTCAGCAGCCCCTGGGCAATCTTGGTTCGCACCGAGAGCTGGATGCGAGTTTCACTGGGAATGTAGGCCACCGCGGAGTCAGCGGCGTGTCCAGGCGAGGGCGATGACGGCTGTGTATTGACGCTGTCCCAGCCAATCCACGACGGCTGCCTCTATGGTGATGGTGACTGGCGTCGGCGCGGCAGGCGCTGCTGCCGCTCCCCCGTCACCGAGGGTGCGGCCTGTTGCGCCGCCCAGCGGTCGAAGCAACCGAGCCGCGCGTCGCGGTCGCCGGTCAGATTCGCGCAGTCTTGCCGTGCCGTTGGTGCCACCCCAACATTTGTGCCATTTTGACTTCTAGCGACCGTCGATACTGCGCAAGCAGCTATAAAAATAGCAGTAAACAAAGGGTTGATGGAGACCCTATTGTGCGGGCCATCAGTTACGCCGTGCGTGCCAGGTCGAGCGCAGCGGCACTGTCTTGTGCTTTCTGGGCAAACTCGGCGCGCAGCGCCTTGAGCTTGGCGCGCGGGTCCTCCTTCGCCGAATTTTGATCCAGTGCCATTTCGGCGATAAAGCGGCTCGGCTGGGCGGTGATCATCTCGCGGCCTTTCTTGCGCTTGCGCGTCCAGCTGACTGCCAGGCTGGCTTGAGCACGGGTGATACCGACATACATCAGGCGGCGCTCTTCCTGCAAATGGGTGGCGCTCGCCTCATTGGCTGCCTCGTGGGCGCGCTCAGACCCGCCTGATGAAGGCGCCGCCGAGTCGCCACTGTCTTTGAGCTTGAAGGGCAGCAGGCCTTCGGTCACGCCCACCAGCATCACGTGTGGCCACTCCAGCCCCTTGGCCGCGTGCAGGGTCGAGAGCGTCACCACGTTTTGATCCTGCTGACGCTCGCTGATGGTGGATAGGAGCGAGACGGTTTGGGCCACATCCAGCAGCGATATGGCCCCCACGCTTGTCGCCCTGCGTACTGCGCTGCCCCCCGAAGGGGCTGATTTTTCCAGGAGTGGTCGGTCGAAAAATTCCTCGGCGCTGGCATTCGACGTTGAAGTGGTTGCACCACTCATGTCCTCAATCTGGCCGCCGCAGCGCGCCGCCATCCAGTCGCAAAAATCAAGCACATTGCTCCAGCGGGCAGCCGCCAATTTTTCACTGTCTTCGGCCTCAAACAGGTGCTTCTCATAGCCAATTTCCACCAGCCACTCCAGCAGGAACACTTTGGCTGCCTCCGTGCCGACGCTGTGGCGAGCGCGAAACTCAAGGTCGTTCACGTAGCGGCCAAACTCATGCAGGCTACCGACCGCCTTGGTGCTCAGCACGCTGCCCAGCGATGACGAAAACAGTGCCTCAAACAGACTGACCTTGTAGCGGCTGGCAAAGTCGCCCAAAACGCTGAGCGTCTGGTGGCCGATGCCGCGTTTGGGCGTCGTGACGGCACGCAAAAACGCCGGGTCATCGTCGTTGTTGATCCAGAGCCGAAACCAGCCACACAAATCCTTGATTTCGGCGCGGTCAAAAAAACTGGTGCCACCCGATACCTTGTATGGAATCTGCACTTTGCGCAGCGCCTTCTCGAAGGTCTTGGCCTGATGGTTGGCGCGGTACAGGACGGCAAAGTCGCGCCACTCTTTGAACTGTGGCCCGGCCTGGGGTAAACCGCTGGCACGCAGGCTCTGGATGCGCGCCACGGTGCGCTCGGCTTCGTGCTCTTCGCTGTCGGCGTCTTGCACCCGCACCGGCTCGCCTTCACCCAGATTGCTCCACAGGCTCTTGGGAAATAGCTTGGGGTTGGAGCCGATCACGTTGTTGGCGGCGCGCAGGATGGCGCTGGTGGAGCGGTAGTTCTGCTCCAGCTTGATGACCTTGAGCGTTGGGAAATCAACTGGCAGCTTTTTCAGATTGTCCAGCGTAGCGCCGCGCCAGCCATAGATTGACTGATCATCGTCGCCGACCGCGGTAAACCGGGCCTGCGCCGGACTGTTGCCGCCCACCAGCAGTCGCAGCAATTGGTACTGGGTGGCGTTTGTATCCTGGTATTCATCCACAAGGATATGACCTGCCAGCGCTTGCCACTTGTGCCTGATATGCTCATGATTTTGTAGCACTTGGAGCGGCAGACGAATCAGGTCGTCAAAGTCCACACTCTGGTAAGCGGTGAGCCGTTCTTCGTAATGCGCCATCACGCGAGCAACGATGCGCTGGTTGTCATCCTTGGCCTCGGCGGCCGCGCCTGCAGCATTGAGGCCCTGGTTTTTCCACAAACTGATGGTCCACTGCCAGGCCCGCGCCGTGGCTGCATCGACCGTACCACCCGCGTCCTTCAGAATGCTGGTGACGTCGTCGCTGTCCAGAATCGAGAAATTGGGCTTCAAGCCCAGTGCCGCACCGTCCTGACGCAGTAGGCGCACGCCCAGCGCGTGAAAAGTGCAAATCACCACCTCCCTGGCGGCCTTGCCAATCAGCTCACGTGCGCGTTCCCGCATCTCACTGGCGGCCTTGTTGGTGAAGGTAATGGCAAAGATCTTGTTGGGCGCCAGCCCAGCCTGGATCAGCCGAGCGATCTTGTGCGTAATAACCCGCGTCTTGCCCGACCCCGCCCCGGCCAGCACCAAGCACGGGCCGTGCATGAAGTTCACAGCTTCTTGTTGGGCCAGGTTCAGGCCAGTCGAGGGGGAGGATGACATCAGTGCGTTCAGGCCTTGGATACTTCAGACGAAGCCGGGGATCATACAGACGCGCCACCAACCTGCCTTCGTTGGCCCCAAGTGCGCTGACAATACCGGCGTGCTGCAAATCCTCCTGTTGACCTTTCCCTTCTTCGCGCTGGTGCTGTGCGGCTACATCGCCGCGCGCAAACGCCTG
>JADGRK010000058.1 GCA_017880985.1 Rhodoferax sp.
GCATCGGTTTCGATGATTTCATCCACAAGTTGATAGACTGCACTGGCCGCCACTGCCACGATCAACAGATCAAGTTTGTACGTCAGCGCTTTCAAGCTCTCGACGCATTTGACACCGTCGATTTCGGTCTCGCCGGGGCGGATGATGACCATGCGTTCCTTGCTGTAACCACTTCCCATCAGGTTGCGCAAAATGATCCGGCCAAAATTCATATTGCTCGACGAGACCCCAATCACGCCGATGCTCTGCGGATGGATCAGTTTGTCGATTTTGCGGATCGGGCGCGCCAATCGAGTCGGCACTGGCTGGCTCAGCTCGCACTGCGCGGTTTGAACGATCAGTTGCGCGCCGACGGCGACCAGATTCAACTCGAGATGGCGCAGTGTGGAGGAGGCAGCGGGGTCGCTCGACCGATTGCCGAGTGCAAGAAATTGTTCGAAACAAGTCTTGAGTTGCTGGTCCGGCAGCGGCCAGCCGGCGCGCTGGGCGCTGCTGGCCGTTTTTTTATAGATATAGGTACGGTGGAACAGGTTTAAAAAAGTTTCGGCGGTGGTCAGCTCAGTGGCTGCATAGACGACGGCGCGGTCCTTTTTGAAATTGTCTGCATCCAGTTGCGCATCGAGCCCGCCCGTGCCGGCGCTGATGATCATGCCGAATTCACGTGTGTGGTAGAGCTTGATACTGACTTCAATAGCGCCGGACTGCGCTGCCTGTGATGCGTCTGCTGTCAATGCCAGCCCCAGGCTGGCAAGCAGGCGACCGAGTTCGGTTGGGTTCAGCGTCGTCCGCCCCGAAGCCATAGCCTGATGGAACAAAGCGGATATTGCTGGGTTTTTCGTTGCGAGGTCTGTCTGGGGACGCGTTGGACTGGGCATGGTAGGGACTCCTTGGTTCTGCGAGTGTTCTTGCGACGACCAATGTCGCTCACAAAGCTGAATTCTCCGCCACGCTGACAGCACGGGCGCTGGCCGCTGCCAGACTCTCACGCAATGCCGCCGCCTGATCTTGCATTGCCGCGGTGGCCATTTTTCTGACGTGGCCAAAGCCGCGCACGCGCTCGGGCAGGGCGGCGATTTGCACAGCGCTTGCCAGGTTGCTGGTATTCAGATCGGGCAGCAGTTGCGCGATCATCCGGGCATATTGTCCGGCCAGGGCACGCTCATCGCGCCGCGTTGGTGACCACCCAAACGGGTCGAGCGCCGTGCCACGCAGGCTGCGCAGGCCGGCCAACAGTTTGAGACCCAAACGCGCCCCTGGACCGAAGTTGCGCTTGACGACCGGACGCCCATCCAGACGCTCCTTGGCCAGGTACTCGGGGGCAAAGTGGTAATGCACCGCGTAGTGGCCGGTGAACTGTTCGTCGAGTGAGCGTTCCAGCGAACCATTGGTGTAGAGGCGCGCCACTTCAAACTCGTCTTTGTGGGCCAGCAGCTTGGCGTAGTTCAGGGCCACCTGGCGTGTCAGCTCAAGCGGCGCGTCGGCCGCCACCAGCGCGCGCTCAGCCGAGCGCACCTGATCGACAAAGTTCTGATAACGCAGCGCGTAAGCGGCGTTCTGATAGTCAGCCAGATGCTCGCGGGCGCGCTGGGTGATGGCGTCAAGCTGGTCGCTGGCGCTGGGCTCGGGCGCTGCAAGGCGCACACCCAGCAGGGCGTCCAGCGTGGCCGGCTCGGCCGCTGCCAGGCGGCCACAGGCGAAGGCCAGTTGGTTGGCAGCCACCGCTACCCCATTGAGCTCCAGCGCACGCTCGAGCGCGGCGCGACCCACCGGCACCAGTCCTTGTTGCCAGGCAAAACCGAGTAACAAGACATTGGCCGTGAGGGTGTCACCGAGCAGCTGTTCAGACAGCGCCTGGGCGTTGCAGGCGCCGATCGAATGGCTGCCAATGGCGTGCTCGATCTTGGCCAGCAAAGCACTTTCATGCAGATCGGCATCCGGGTCGGCGACAAACGCCGAGGTCGGAATTGCCCTGAGGTTGACCGCCACCCGGGTGCGGCCACGCGCGGCGCTTTGCAAGGCCTCATTGGAGGCACCCACCACCAGGTCGGCCACAATCATGGCGTCGGCTTGCTGCGTGTCAATGCGGGCCTGATGCAGCAGATTGGCGCTTTGCGCCAGCCGCACAAAAGCAATCACCGAGCCGCCTTTTTGTGCAAAGCCCATGAAGTCCAGCACCGAGGCACTTTTGCCCTCCAGATGGGCGGCGGTGGCGATCAAGGCGCCGAGCGTAATGATGCCGGTGCCGCCCACGCCGGTAATGAGAAGATCGTAGGGCGCACCCCAGTGCCAAGGGCTCGGCTCAGGCAGTCGTGCCAAGGCACTGGCCAGCGCTTCATTGGCCACCCCAGCGCCGACCTGCTGGCGCAACTCGGCCCCTTCAAGGGTCACCATGGCCGGACAGGTGGCTTGCAGGCAAGCGTAATCCTGATTGCAGACGGTTTGGTCGATCTGCCGTTTGCGTCCCAACTCGGTCGCCAGGGGGCGAATGGCGACGCAGTTGGACAGCGCCGTGCAATCGCCACAGTTCTCGCAAATATCGGGGTGGATGAAGACGCGCGTGCTGCGCGCACTGGCCAGGCCGCGTTTGATGCGGCGGCGTTGTTCGGTGGCGCAGACCTGGTCGTAAATCAGCGCCGTGACACCGGGGATAGCGCGCAGCACGCGCTGCACCGCGTCGAGCTCGGTGCGCGCGTGAAAGGTGGTGCTGGCCGGGAACTCGGCACGCTGCCCCAGCCAGTGCTTGGGGTCCTCGGTCAGCACGGCGATGCGGGTGATGCCTTCGGCCTCGATTTGCCGTGCAATCTGCGGCACCGACAGGCGCCGATCCACCGGCTGGCCGCCGGTCATGGCCACGGCGTCGTTGTACAGGATCTTGTATGTGATGTTGGCCTTGGCCGCTGCCGCCTGGCGGATGGCGAGGTAACCCGAGTGTGAGTAAGTGCCGTCGCCCATGTTCTGAAAACGGTGCGTCGTGTCGGTGAAGAATGACTGTGCCACCCAATCCATGCCCTCGCTGCCCATCGGCACCTGGGGAAAAGTGGTGGCGCGGTCCATCCAGCCGACCATGGCGTGACAGCCGATGCCACCGCTTGCATTGGAGTCTTCGGGCACGCAGGTGGACAAGTTATGCGGGCAGCCAGCGCAAAAATAGGGCCGGCGGCGCACACCGTCGGCTTCGTTGGCGAGCATGGCCGTGGCCACAAAGGCGGGCACGCGCTCAAGCCGATCCAGTGTCGGCAGATGTTGCGCCAGCCATTGTGCCAACACCGGCATGATGCGCGACGGTCGCAACTCACCCAGCGCCGACAGCAGGGGCTGGCCGTCTTGACTCTGCTTGCCCAGGATGGACGGGCGTTGTGCTGGCGCCCGGTTGTAGAGCAAAGCGCGCAATTGGTTCTCGACCACAGCGGCTTTTTCTTCCACCACCAGAATCTCTTCAAGTCCGTTCACGAAGTTGAGCATGCGCCGGGGCTCCAGCGGAAACACCAGTCCCACTTTGTAGATGCGCACGCCGGCCTGTTCCAGTGCATCGAGCGAAATGTCGAGGCGGCGCAGCGCTTCCAGCAGATCGAGGTGCGCTTTGCCGCAAGTCACAATGCCGATTTTGGCTTGGGGCGAGGCGACGATCAGGCGATCAATTGGATTGGCCCAGGCAAAGGCGCGCACCGCATCGAGCTTGGCGCTGAGCCGGACCTCAATGGCGAGCCCGGGCAGGTCGTGCATGCGGTAGTGCAGACCCCCCATCGGAGCGGTGAAATCAGGCGGCGCATCAAAGCGGGTGCGCAGCCGGTCGAGATCGACGGTGGCGGTTCCTTCCACCGTTTCCGACAGCGCAATCAGCGCACACCAGGCACCCGAGAAACGCGACAGCGCCCAGCCATAGAGGCCGTATTCAATCACCTCGGCCACATTGGCTGGATGCAGTGCCGGCATGCTCCAGGCTTGCAGCGCCAGATCACTTTGAAATGGAATGCCTGAAGAAACACAACCATGGTCGTCGCCCACAACCACCAGCACGCCGCCGCGTGGCGCTGAACCGTAGGCGTTGCCGTGGCGCAGCGTGTCGCCCGCGCGGTCCAGCCCCGGCCCTTTGCCATACCAAAGCGCAAAAACACCCTCGACGCGGCGCTCTGGGTCACTGGCGACACGCTGCGTCCCGAGTGCAGCGGCGGCACCCAACTCCTCGTGGATGGCAGGCATGAAACGCACCTGGTGCGCGTCAAGCAATGCCTGCGCCTTCCACAGTGCCAGATCAACGCCCCCCAAGGGCGAGCCGCGATAGCCGGTGACAAAGCCAGCGGTGCTCCAGCCCCGCTGGCGATCCAGTCGGGCCTGCATCAGGGGCAGGCGCACCAGGGCTTGTGTGCCCGAGATCAGGATGCGACCCCTGTCGGCGGTCAGGTTGTCGTCGAGCCGGTAGTCCAGTAGCGGCCCGGACGGGGCACCGTTCATGGCGTAATGGGTCGGGTGAAGGCCAGGCGTTGTGAGGGTTTGAAACCGGCGTCGAGCAGAAAGCCGAGCAACACATGATCGCGCGGCGCGGTGATGGTCTCGACCCGCTCCACCCGCAAAGCGCCCAGGTTGGCAAACAGTTGCGACAGCAGGGCATGGCCGACACCGCGCTGTGTGTAGGCGGGATCGACGCCGATGGTGTCGATGACCGCGGCTGGCTCGGTGCGTCCGAAGTCACCGATGTCGGCCCGGGCCATGAGGTAACCCACAATCGTGTCGTCAAGACGGGCCGTCATCGAGACCCGAATCGTTGAGTCGCTCATGGCCTCGTCGAGCTTGCCCTGGATGTAGGCGCTGCGTTCGCGCCCGGTGATGGCGTGGTCGATACGCGCAATGGCCTGCAAGTCCTGCGGCTTCATGGAACGCACGTCGGCGCTGTCACGGGCGAGTTTTTCAAAGTCATTGTTGCCCGCTGCGCCGTAATCGATTTCTCGGCTCGGGTGATCGTCCTCGGTTGCACTCAGGCTGGCGTCCCGCCCGGCATGGTAAGCACCACCATCCACTGGGCATTCGAGCCAGCGATCACTTGCAAGCATAAAACCCATGGCATCGAACCAGCGCAACATGTCGTGATCACGCCAGGCGGCAGCGGTAAGAACTTCGGACAGTCCGCGTTTGTGGGCCCGGGCCATGAGCGCTTGCAACATTTGCGCGCCCACGCCGCTGCCGCGCGCATCACTGCGCACACCCACAATCTCAAGGCGCAAACCGGCTTGTGGACGACCGAACTCACCAATCAGAATACGCCCCAGCACGTAGCCGAGCAAGCTGCCACCGTCGGTCGCTGCCAATTGAAGATGCAGCGCAGGTTCGCGCAGCGCAGCGGCCAGGCGACGCTCGATGTAGTCGCGCCGGGAGTGGTCTTCAATGGCCGTGTCGATGGCCACGACCGCATTGAGGTCGTCTTTGGTGAGTGCGCGAATGGTGATTTTTTTCATGGCATGTTTCCTTGTGCAGATGCGGCCTCAGCTCGCCGCGTAGTCAAAAGCCAATTGACGATCAGTCTCGTCGTCAAGCAAATCGTCCAGCATGGGCAGCAGGGCCATTTCTTCTTTTTGGATATGGGCCACCTGGCGTTCCACCATTTCCAGCGCGTCGCGTTTGAGCGCGTCCCAGCCAGCGCCGTCGAGCGTGCCAGCGGCAGCGGCGCGTGTGAGTGGCAGCAGCTCCTGTGCGACCGCGCGAATGGCTTCGTGTTCTTCGAACAACAGCGCAACAATGCCGCCGTCGCCAGCCTCACTCAGGCGCACGAACAGCTCGCGCTCTTCAAAGCCAAAGTGGCGGTCGATGTCGTGCTCCAGGCTGCGCCCCAGCGCTGCCATGAGTTTCATCAGATCCGGCGTGCGCGCACCGTCGCCGCGCGGGGCGCGCACCAGTGCTTGCTCAGCGCGTCCGAGCAGGTCAAGAATGGCCCGATGATCTTCGTGCAGTGCGTGGCTGGTTTGGGTTGAAAAGTTCATATGCGGACAATAAAGTTATCAGATTTCGAATTCAGGCTGTCATGCGCCGCCACGCGGTGACAAAAAACACACCAAAAGCTAACGCACCCACCAATCCCAGTAGTGCGCTGGTGCGTACCAGCCAGACAGTGCCGGACAACAGTGCCAGCAGCAACAAGACCAGTGCTGCAATATGGCTGTAAAAATGTATGTCGAGCGGCCGCTGCGCTGTCAGCCCTGAGGGCGTCGGGGGCCGCCGCATGCCAATGGCAGCGTGCATGGACGCGAGGAATGGAACAATGCGTGACAGTACGCCCAGCAGCAAGGTGAGCAGGCCGCCGATTAGCAGGACCACAAACAGGCCCGGAGGCAGAGCCGATGGTGTTTGATAGTCCCACGCCAGCGCCACGAAAAAGCTTACGGCCAGAGCGACCCAGCCAAGGCGCACCAGCACGAAAGACTTGCCCAAGCCCTGGCGCATGCCATTGTGCAGGGCCTGCAGCATCAGCGCGACGTGGATCAAGAAGGCCACGGCACCGGCAGCGATGGCCAGCGCAAATAGGCGTGGTGGCAGGACGTCAACTGCAGTGAGCAGCACCAGTGCCAGCGCGACGATCGCCAGCGTGACCGAGAGATTGGACCAGCGCGGCGCCGGGTTGTCTGAGAGCGCAAACATGGGCACCAGAATGTAAGAGAAACCCATGACCAACATCCCCATGAAACCGTAGCCGCCAAAAGTGACGTGCAAAGTGAGGGCGGTTTGGCGGTCCAGTACAGGCGCTGCGCTGTAGGCACCGGCCAGGGACAGACCGGTGCCAACCAACAGCAGCAACGACAGACAGGCCGCCCAGCCATGCACAATCACCAGCCGCATGCCACGGGCGCCATACAAATTGCGGGCCAACAAGAACAGGTAAAGCAGCAGCGCCAACGTCACGGCGAGCGCGCCCGCCCCTAGCAAGGCTGGCAGCGCAATGGCCATACCGGCGCACAGCGCCGCCACACCGATGGTGAAGGCGAGCCAGACCAGGTCGTAGGGCCAGTGTGATGGCACCAGCGTTTGCCGACTGGCGACCGGCAGCAGTTGCAGGCTGGTGGCGATGGCTGTCATCACCAACACTCCCAGCGTGACCAGGTGCAGGGCCGCCAAGGGCCAACCCAGACCGCCGACAAAACCGGGTAGCGTCGGAGCGGCGAAAAATAACGCGATCCAGGCCAGCGCTTGGAACAGCAGGGCGCTGGCAAAGTAGCGAAACACCAAGGCCGCAGGCAGCAAACGACCCTTGGCACCGCCCAAAAAAGCGTTGATGCCGGCCATCAGAAATCCTTTGCCAGCCGCAAGCGAAATTCGCCGGCGTCGCCTTCAATGCGCCTGGCACTCCAGCCGCGCTGCGCCAGCTCGTCGTAAAGCGGTAGCGGGTCGCGGTCGTGATGCACGATGATGGCGCTTGCGACCGGAAGCGATTCAATCAGTCGGATGATCTGCACAAACGGTGCCGGTGGGGCCAGGCCGCGCACCTCGATGTGCACCCCATCGGCATCGTTCCAGTGTTCGCCGGGCTGGCGTGTAATGGGGGTGTCGGTCATGGCTGTAGCGTGTCGTCAGTGCCGAGCAGACCCGGTTTGCCCTGCTTCCACTGCGAATACTCGGTCGTCAGCAAAACGGCGTGTTCACGCTCCTCGGCCGCCAGCTCCCGGTAAAGCTGTTGCTCAGGCGAGGCTGGTTTTGCCGCTTTGGCGCACTGTTCAAAGTAGCTTGCGGCACGCTGCTCCATGCCGATGGCAATGCGAAACAGGTTGGCCGGGTCAGCCGGACGCATCGGGACGCCCGCGAAGATGGCGGCCGTCTCGAAACGGAACTTGGCGCTCGACACCGGAACTTTCGCGTGGTAGCGCCGTTGCAGGGTTCGCATGTGCTCTTTTTCCATCGCGGCAAAGCGGTCAAACAGGTCTTTCAAAATGGGGTCGGTGCTGTCAGCGGCGGCACGCAGGTAAAAAAGTTGGCCACCCAATTCGATCTCAAAGGCTTTGCGAATACCGTCGAGCGTGGCACCGTCGTCAATCTGGCGGGGCGTGATGCGCTCGAGCTTGCCGCCGCAGTGCGGGCACAAGCCGTAGGGCAAGGCAAAACCTTCGCTCACCTTGGCGCACTTCGCGCAGCGCCATTGCAGGCTGGCGTTGGCGCAGCAGATGTAAGACTCGGCACCGTCTTCGAGCGGTTGTCGGCATTTGGGACAGAGCATGGCAGATCCTTAATTCAAAGACACTGGAGCAGCGGCAACCAGCGGCACAAAGGTCTCCAGATCCGCCGCGCGAATCGGCCAGGTTTGCTTACCTTGTTGCAGATAGACGGCGATTGCTTTGGCGGCGCGCCGACCCGCACTCATTGCCAGAATCACGGTAGCGCCACCTGTCACGATGTCACCACCGGCAAACACACCGGGCAAATTGGTGGCTTGGGTGTCGTCATCGGCGATGATGTAACCCCATTTGTTGAGCCCCAGCCCGGGCGTGGCTTTGGCCACAATCGGGTTTGCTTTGGTTCCCAGCGCATAGATGACGGTGTCACAGTCCCATTCGACAAATTCACCCTGCGGCACGGGTGAAGAACGACCGCGCGCATCGGGCTCGCCCAAAGCCATTTTCTCGACCCGGATGGCGCGCACGTCACCTTCGTCGTTGAGCAGGATTTCGCTCGGGCCATGCAAGAAGCTAAATTCGATGCCTTCTTCTTTGGCATGGCGCAGCTCTTCGATGCGAGCCGGCGCTTGCGCCTCGGAGCGGCGATAAACGCAGCGCACGCTCGACGCCCCCAGGCGTTTGGCCACACGCAGACAGTCCATGGCGGTATTGCCGGCACCAATCACCACCACCTTGTCGCCCATGCCGGTGGGTGTATCGATGTAGGGAAACTGGTCGCCGCCCATCAGGTTGACGCGGGTGAGAAATTCATTGGCAGACAAGACCTGGCCGGCATATTCGCCGGGAATGCCGAGGAAGGACGGTGCCCCAGCACCGGCTGCCACAAACACGGCGTCAAACCCCATGCTGCCGGTTAACTGTGCCACGGTAAAGGTTTTACCAATGACTTTGTTGATCTCGAATTTGACACCGCTGTCGCGCAAACCCTGCACCTCGCGCTCAATGATGTCGCGTGGCAACCGAAACGACGGAATGCCGTAGCGCAGCACACCACCGACCACATGTAGCGCTTCATAAACCGTGACTTCGGCACCGAACTTGACCAGATCGGCGGCAGCGGCCAGACCACCAGGGCCGGATCCGACGACGGCGATGCGACCGAGCGACTTCCCGAGTTGTGGTACTTTCGCCTTGGTGCCCTGCGCGTTGTCACCGACAAAACGCTCCAAACGGCCAATCGCCACCGGCTCCTTTTTGGCTTTGATCAGCACGCATTGGGCCTCGCATTGACTCTCTTGCGGGCAGACCCGGCCGCAAACCGACGGGAAGATGCTCGACTCATGAATCGTATCGACGGCTCCATCCAAGTCACGTACCATCAGTTGCCGGATGAAGCGCGGGATGTCGATGCTGACCGGACAACCAGCAATGCAAGTCGGCACGATGCATTGAATGCAGCGCTCGGATTCACGCAGCGCGGCGGCATAGTTGTAGCCCAGGTTGACTTCGGCGAAGGAGTGTGATCGCTCCTGCGGGTCGCGCTGAGGCATCTTGACCTGCTCGCGCTCCACTGCAGAATATTTCTTGTAGGTGCGCTTGCCTTGAACGAACAATTTTTCTTCAAGGTTGCAGATGTGGGCGGCATCCTCGTTGGCCAGTGTCTCTTGTTTCTTGAAGCGTTTTTGGCGCGCGTTGAGTTCCTTGAAGTCCACCTGGTGGGCGTCAAAGTCGGGGCCATCGACGCAGGCAAACTTGACTTCGCCAGCGACCGTGACGCGGCACGAACCGCACATGCCGGTGCCATCGACCATGATGGTGTTGAGCGAGACCATGGTCTTGACGCCGTAGGGCCGGGTGGTGTCGGCGCAGGCGTGCATCATGGGCATCGGGCCGATCGCGATCACCAGGTCGGGCTTTTGCGCGTCGAGCAGGTCTTTCAGCGCAGCAGTCACAAAGCCGGGCCGACCGGCGCTGCCGTCGTCGGTGCAGACGATCACCTCGTCAGCGAACTCGGCCAGCTTGTCGGCCCAGAAAATAAGCTCCTGGCTGCGAAACCCGACGATGCAGGTGGTGCGGTTGCCCGCTTGCTTGAAAGCGCGCAACTGCGGAAATATCGGTGCCACACCGAGACCGCCACCGACCAGCACCACATGACCGACTTGCCCAATGTGCTGCGGCAAACCGAGCGGCCCGACAAAATCCTCAAAGCTGCCACCTTGCTG
>JADGRK010000401.1 GCA_017880985.1 Rhodoferax sp.
CTAAGTTCAAGGGCGGAAAAGTTCTGCAGGGAAACGCAGCGATAAAGCAACTTCTTTTCTGTAAATTTCCGGAATCTGGTTTTGGGCTGTTGTGAATGCGCGGCGTCAGGGTTTCATGGTCAGGTAGATTTTTGCGGTCATCCACTCCTCATCTTGTTCGGCCAGGATGGCGCTGACCAAGCGCAGGCAGCTGGCGGCGTTGGGAAACAACGTGGCCACGCGAGTTCTTCGTTTGATCTCTTTGTTGAGCCTCTCAAGGCCGTTGGTCGTGCGCATGCGCACTCGGTGTTCGGGAGGAAGACCAAAAACCGTAAAACCTTCAGCCAGATTCGTCTCGGCCCAAGTCGCCAGCTTGGGATGCGCGCTGCGCCAGCCCTCCATTGCCATGCCCAGTAGCCGGGTTGCTTCGTTGGCGTCCGGCGCGTTGAAGATGGAGCGGATCGTGCGCGACACCGGCAAGCGCTGATCGAGCTTGGAGACATAGTTTTGTGCGTTGTGCTGTAGGTGAAACTGGCAGCGCTGCCAGGGCACACCAGCGAACATGGCTTTGCGCGCAGCCTTGAGTCCGGCGTGATCGTCGCTGGCAATGAACTTGACCCCACGCAGACCGCGTTTGATCAAGCTGTCCAGAAACGACCGCCAGTGCACTTCTGCCTCGGACAGCGCCACTGACACGCCAAGCACCCGCCGGTGGCCGCTAGCCGTGACGCCCACGGCAACCAGCACGGCGCAGTCCACCACCTGGCCCGCTTCGCGTACGCGTTCGTAGCGGGCATCGAGCAGCACGTAAGGGGTTTCGTCCAAGGGGCGGTTGCGCCAGGCTTCAAGGCCCTCATCGAGCTTTTGCGCGCAGCGACTGATCTGGGTCGATGAGATGCTGACCTCGGGGCCGACCAACTTTTGCAGTACCTCGATGACTTTGCGGGTGGAGACGCCTTGCACATACATCTCAGCCAACGCCAGATTCACCGACTGCTCGGAGCGGCTGCCGCGTTCCAGGGCGCTGGGGTAGAAGCCAGCTGTTCTCACCTGGGGCACCTCAAAGGTGATTTCTCCCATACGGGTGAGCATGGTCTTGGACTTGTAGCCGTTGGCCTGATCGACACGCTGGGCACTGCGCTCGTACGGCATGGCCTGCAGATGTTGGGCGCGCTCAATGCGCGAGGCTTCGTTGACGAGGATGCGCAAGGCTTCGCCCGCACCATCAAGACCGTTGGCAAGTAGGCAGGCATAGGCATCGTGCAATGGCTGGGTAACTTCTTCGAGGTTGGCTCGTTGGGCCATGATAGATTCTTTCTGGATAGACAAGGCAAGCACCAAGTTCCGGGGGGGATGCCTCCGGCGGCCTGGCAGGGGCCTGATTGTAAAAATCCCAAAACCAGAAACCGCTTAACCCGTCGGTTTCACTGCTCGGGGAAATTACAGAAAGGATGTTGCACTAACCGTAGGTCAGCGAGGTAACGGTACCGATGAAGTACGGCTTGCGCCCTTCCGGGCGCACCCATGCCACCTCGCCAGTGAGCGGCACGGTCATTCCGTCGCGCGTCTGGTAGTTGGACCAGTTACCCTCCCAAGGCAGCATGACCATCTCCTTGCCCACCATGGCGCCCCTCGCCTCGGCGCGGACCGAGCCAATCAGGCCAGCGTCGTTGAACCTGAACAGCAGGGTCAGCGTGAGCGGGCCATCCACGATAGTGGCATTCGCGGAACGGTCATCGACCGCCTCCCATCGCACTCCCTGGCTTGGCAGCAGCGCGGTCGGGTACCACGCCGCCTCGGCAAAGAAGCGCATGAATTCGCCGCGGGCAATCTCGCCGTCACCACTGACGTCGGCAACCGTGAACAAGCCCAGGATTGCCGCGTGCAGTAGGCCCTTGCCCGCGATGTAGCTGTCGACCACGCGCACCGTCAAACCCGGCAGCATGGACACTTTAGCGTCCCACAGAAAACCTGGGCGGCGAATGACGACCCGTTGTAGCGACGTGAACGGCTTCCACTGCTCGCCAGTCGCGGACATGTTGAAGGTGCCGGTGAGTTCAACAGTGGCGGCGGCTACGACTGTTTGACCTTCCTTCAGCACCGCGCGGAAGTAGCGTTGCACAGGCGCGGGCAGGCCTTCGAGCTCGCGCGAGTCGTAGCGCAACGGGGACGGCGACTGAGCCTTCTCGTCGATTCGGGCCGCTTCGAGCCTGCTGGTCAGGGTCCGGGTGGTGTCGGCCCACCGTGCGGACCCATAAGCAGAGAGGCCGACAGCGACGACCAGGAGCAAGCATAGAACCAGTCCGAGCCATAAAAGCCATGTCATTCGAGTTCCTTTGTTGCTCGCCATTTATTTAATTTTGCGCCCTTTTCAGAGTGCTCTCTTTTCTCTTGCGAACTGTGGCATTCCCGGGTTGTAGAAGCCATCTGGCCGCACCTGAACGCCAACCGGTAGCGGGCGGCTCTATGGCTGACAGCCACGAGAGACAACTGCTTGCTCGAGTGTCGCTGTGGCTGGGGCTGAATTCATCGCCGCACTGCCGCCTAGCAAGGCACTGAGGCCAATGTCGGGTACGGAGCGACCACTTCGAAATGGGCTACTGCCGCAACCAGTCTTCTCCCGTCTTCGGCGGCAAACAACTGACCGCAAATTCATTGGCATCAAGCGCAATTCACAACCGCCAAAGAAACTGAGCCCTCACTCGGAGGGCTCAATCGAATCAAATTGCTACCAAACCCCTACTGCACCAAACCCTGAGTGCAGCTCGACTCGGCCGCTGGATTCCCAGTCTGGTTGCCTCAAAAAAGCCCTGCATGAACAACGGCACTGTCCGCGATGGCCTCCCCATGACCAGCACCGTAAATCGCTCGACATTCTTGATTTCAACAAGGGGTGCCAC
>JADGRK010000402.1 GCA_017880985.1 Rhodoferax sp.
CGGCCGATTGGAGCAGCGCGCCCCAGCCGCCCGGCCCCGGATTGCCTTTGCAGGCACCGTCGGTGTAAATCGCTATACGGTTCAATCATGACTCCTGATTTTGAATGTTGTTTATGGCTGCAGCTCCCGTCGATCTTGCGTGATTAGCTACAGAAACAGGAGCAATTACCGGAATTTTGGCAGTCTTCCAGGCCGGACTCAGCAGCGTCATGCCGCGCACGCGCTTGACCGCCACCAAAAAATACAGTGCGCCCAAAATCGGCCACCAACGCGCGCCAACGCGATCCATCCAGCTAAAGTATTGCAGCCATTTTTCGCTGGAAAGAGCTGGCCGATAACAGCCAAAACGCGCCACTTCGACCTCGAACCCCAGCAGCCGCAGCCAGTCACGCAAACGCCAGTAGCCAATAAAGTCGTTGGCCTCAGGCAAGAATAACTTGCCCCAGCCGAGGCGATGATACAGGTGCACACGGCGCTGTCGCAGACCCCAAAGAGAAGCCGGATTCAAGCCACAAATCACCACCCGGCCTTCGGGCACCAGCACCCGCTCGACCTCGCGCAGGGTGGTGTGCGGATCACTAGCCAGCTCCAGTGCATGCGGCAGCAGCACCAGATCCAGACTGTTGGCCGGGAACGGCAAATCCGAGAAATCAGTCACAAAAGCCGCGCCAGCTGTCGGCACTTGAGTTGCCAGCCAGCGGTGCGACATGCGGTTGGAGGCCAGCCCTGGCAGTTCGGGCATACCGAGCTGCAAGGCATGAAATCCAAAAATATCGGCCACCGCCAAATCCAGTTGGGCGCGTTCCCACGCCAGCAGATAGCGCCCGGGCGGCGTCGCAAACCAGTTGTGCAAATCGATAAAATGGTCGCTCATGAAGTTAATTCCGCTACCCGCTTTCAACGACAACTACATTTGGATGTTGCATGATGCGCATCACGCCCTGGTGGTTGACCCCGGTGACGCGCAGCCTGTGTTTGAGGCCTTGCAGCGCTTTGGCGTTCAGCTTGAGGCCATTCTAATCACGCACCATCACCCCGATCACAGTGGCGGCGTGGCGGCTTTGCGCCAGGCCAGCGGCGCCGTCGTGTTTGGCCCGGCGCGTGAAGTCATGCCCGAACCCTTGACCCGATTGAGCGGTGACGCTACGCTGCAATCGCTTGGGCTGACTTTCAGGGTCATCGATGTGCCCGGCCACACGGCCGGCCACATCGCCTATTTTTGTGCCAGTGTGGACGATACACCGCTTCTATTTTGTGGCGACACGCTGTTTAGTGGCGGCTGCGGCCGCCTGTTTGAAGGCACACCCGCGCAGATGCTGGCCTCGCTGGACGCGCTGGCCGCCCTGCCAGACGCGACCCGTGTATGCTGTGCCCATGAATACACTTTGGGCAACCTCCGATTTGCCCGCGCCGTGGAGCCCGACAACCGGGCGCTGGCCCAATACACGACCAGCGCCGAGGCGTTGCGCCAGCGCCAGCAGCCAACCTTGCCCTCGACCCTGCTATTGGAGCGTCAGATCAACCCGTTCTTGCGCACACGTCAAGCCAGCGTCATTGAGGCGGTGCAAAAATTTGATGCCAGCGCCCGCGACGAAGTGAGCATTTTTGCGGCACTGCGCCAATGGAAAAATCAATTTCAATGAAACTTCTCCCGATCGTCTGGATCAGCGGGCTGCTCTGGCTGACCGGCTGCGCCAGTACCGGCGTCAACACGCTGACAGACCGACAGGCCATTCAAGCCACGGTCGCAGCGGGCACGGCCGGCGCTAATGCGGCCGCTGCGGTATCGAAACCGCTGATCCCGGATGGTGAATTGTTGCCGATCACGGCCGCACAAGCCAGCTCAAGAGCGGTGACCCAACTGGCCGCACCGGCCGATTTGTGGGACCGAATCCAGCGCGGTTTTGCCATGCCCGACCTGCAAGGCGAGCTGGTGACTGACCGCGAGCAGTGGTACAACACCCGGCCTGATTATGTGCTGCGCATGACCGAGCGTTCACGCAAATACTTGTTCTACATTGTTGAAGAACTGGAGCGCCGCAACATGCCGACCGAGCTGGCGCTGCTGCCGTTTATTGAGAGCGCCTTCAATCCGCAAGCGGTATCAAGCGCCAAGGCCAGCGGCATGTGGCAATTCATGCCCGCCACCGGCAAAACGTTTGACCTGAAGCAAAACGCGTTTCGTGATGATCGGCGTGACGTACTGGCCTCCACTCGCGCGGCGCTCGACTATCTGCAAAAACTGCACGACATGTTTGGCGACTGGCAGTTGGCGCTGGCGGCCTACAACTGGGGCGAGGGTAGCGTCGCCCGCGCCATCGCCAAGAACCAGCGTGCAGGTCTGGGTATCAGCTACACCGACCTCAAGATGCCGATGGAGACCCGCTTTTATGTGCCCAAGCTGCAGGCCGTCAAAAACCTGTTGGCGAAACCCGAGGCGTTCAGTGCCCGCCTGCCGCTGATCGAAAACCACCCCTACTTCCAGACCGTGGACATCAAGCGTGACATTGATGTGGCGTTGGCCGCCAGGCTGGCCGAGGTGCCGCTGGAAGACTTCAAGGCGCTCAACCCGTCAGCCAGCCGCCCCGTGATTCTGGCCGCTGGCACACCCCAGATCCTGCTGCCATGGGACAACGCCAAAGTCTTTGAAAGCAATCTCGAGGCTTACGCTGGCGGCCAACTGGCAAGCTGGACCGTCTGGTTGGCACCCAGTACCATGAACCCGGCCACGGCGGCCAAACGGGTCGGCATGACTGAGGCCGAGTTTCGCAGCATCAACCACATCCCGCCCCGAGTCTTGATCAAAGCCGGATCGAGCCTGCTGGTACCGCGCTCGAAAACACATAACGTCGATGTGACCGAGCATGTCGCCGA
>JADGRK010000059.1 GCA_017880985.1 Rhodoferax sp.
TTTTGCGCACCAGGTCTGGTCAGCACTGCGCACCACGAAAACGGCAGCTTCCTTGCCGCTCATCAGCTGGCGCACCACAGTGTCGATCAGGCCTTCTTCGATTAAAGGCTGTAGTCTTGGGGGTGGTTTCATGCCCGGTATTTTGCACTGCCGGCAACGCTACCGGGCGGCGCCATTGGGCGCCGGTTCGTCAACTCAAGCCAGCAAGCTGTCGGCATTCACATAGTTGTAGCCTAGGGTTTTGGCCACGGCTTCATAAGTGACCTGGCCATTGGCCACATTCAGGCCGTTCTTCAGGTGCGCGTTGTCCTGGAGCGCCTGCTTCCAGCCCTTGTCTGCCAGTGCCACGGCGTGCGCAATGGTGGCGTTGTTGAGCGCAAAGGTCGAGGTCCGGGCCACCGCGCCGGGCATGTTGGCGACGCAATAGTGCACCACGCCGTCCACCTCGTAGGTCGGCTCGGCATGCGTGGTGGCGTGCGAGGTTTCGAAGCAGCCACCCTGGTCAATCGCCACATCGACCACCACAGCGCCCTTTTTCATGCGCGAAATCATGCTGCGCGTGACCAGCTTGGGTGCCGCCGCACCCGGGATCAGCACGCCTCCGACGACCAGCTCGGCATCGAGTACCGCGTCTTCGACACTTTGACTGGTGGAGTACACGGTGTGGATGCGGTTGCCAAACACCAGGTCAAGCTGGCGCAGACGGTCGACGTTTTTGTCCAGCACCGTCACCTTGGCGCCCATGCCGACGGCCATTTGCAAGGCGTGCGTACCGACCACGCCGGCACCCAGTATCACCACATGGGCAGCAGGAACGCCGGGCACACCACCGAGCAGCACACCCATGCCACCCTTTGATTTTTCCAGATGCGCCGCACCCGCCTGCACTGCCATACGGCCAGCGACTTCGCTCATCGGTGCCAGCAAAGGCAAGCCGCCGCCGGGGCCGGTGATGGTTTCATAGGCAATGCAGACCGCGCCGGATTTGATCAGCGCCTTGGTTTGCTCCGGGTCCGGCGCCAGATGCAGGTAGGTGTACAAAATTTGCCCCGGGCGCAGCATGGCGCATTCCTGCGGTTGGGGTTCCTTGACCTTGACGATCATGTCGGCCTGTGCAAACACGTCCTTGGCGCTCGCTGCCAGCTTGGCACCGGCGGCCACATATTGCTCGTCGCTCAGACCAATCGCGGCGCCAGCACCGGTTTGCACCAGCACCTGATGGCCGTGGGAAGTGAGCTCGCGCACGCTCGCCGGAGTCAGGCCCACGCGGTATTCGTGGTTCTTGATTTCTTTGGGTAGTCCGATCAGCATGCTGTTCTCCGATTGCATTGTTGTGAAAACGTGCAGTGTGTGACAAGAAGCGTTTTATGGAAACCCAAATTAATCCTTTAGCCGATTCATTCATGCGGCTAATGACGAGGTCTGCACCTCCGCGCAGAAGCAAGAAGCAGCGGATGTTCCGAAACCCCTGTAAATTGATGGGCGAAACTGACGCTTGCCCCATGGCAAGGGAGTCAAGGTCTCAGACTTGAGAATCAAAGCCGCTGGGAAACGGTCGCAAATCTTCGGGCAATTCATTATGCAATGTCTCCGAGAACAAGGACTGCCGGAATTCGACATCATTAGGGCGATGGTCGTCAAGTGCCAGCCGTTCAAGCTCATCAGCAGAGATCGGCGCCGAAAAAAGAAAACCCTGAAGTTCGTTGCATCCCATGCTGACCAACAGTTCACATTGACCGACGGTCTCGACGCCCTCGGCCACGACACGCAAATTGAGTGCTGTCGCCATGTTGATGATGGACTTGACGATCAATCTGGCATCTTCGCTTTCTTCAAGGTCACAGACAAAAGCATGGTCAATTTTCAACTCGGCAGCGGGAAGGCGGCGCAATACCGCCAGACTCGAATAGCCGGTTCCGAAATCGTCGATGGAGACATGGAAACCTGCTTTGCGCATCTTGTCGAAGGTGAGCTGGGTCACCTTGGTGTCCTCCATGGCAACAGACTCGGTGATCTCGCAGGTGAATCGTCCCGGTTGTATGCCATTGCGCAGCAAGGCCGCCTCAATCCGATCAACCAGATCATCCTCGCGCATCTGACAGCCCGAAATGTTCACTGCCACGCGCATGCGCAGACCGCGTTGACGCCATCGCGCGGCCTTGCGGCAGGCCTCTTCGATTACCCAATTGCCGATCGATCCGATCAATCCATAGCGCTCAGCCAGCGGAATGAAAACCACCGGATTCACAATTCCAAGCTCTGGATGGTTCCAGCGCAATAAAGCCTCCGCCGCAGTGACTTGCAAGCTGATTGCGTCAATCTTCGGTTGAAAATAGAGTTCAAACTGACCAAGCGCAAGCGCATTGCGCAGATCATTGACCAAAAGGGCTTGCTCACGCACTTCGGCTTCCATTTTGAAGTCGTATTGGCAGAAGCCAGATCCGCCATTTAGCTTGACGCTTCGCATCGCCATTGCGGCGTGTCCCAGCAGCTTTGTGCACGATCCGTGCTCTGGATAGGAGGCGATTCCGATGGAACAACTCAACTGAGTCTGAATCGATTCCAATTTGAAAGGCTCGGTCAAAATGTCGGTTACGCGGTTTGCTGTCGCGCGACCGATTGCCATATCGCCACCTGCGATGAGTGCAAATTCACCAGCCGCCATATGACTGGCGTCATCTTTGGGGCCAATGCATGTTGTCAGGCGCTGTGACACCTCTTTGAGCAGGCGGTCGCAAATGGCTTGACCAAAGGCATCATTGAGCAGGCCAAAATTGTCCAGTGCGACGTATAAGATGCAGAATGCCTCGCCACTGTCTTCAACGCTCTTAATTCGTTTGTCCAAGGCGGCATCAAAGCCGGAACGGGTCAGTAAACCGGTCAGCTTGTCTCGCTCTAACGGGACCGAACGCTGCGTCGAGACCCTGTCCAGTTCCTCAGAAAGAATCATCCTGCGCCGGCGTTCACGAAAGTACATCCCCAACATGAAGGCAGCAATGACCAAACTCGCGGCAATGAGGCCAATCCAGGCGCTCATGTGATCAGCTAGGATGTCTGCACTCATTGAGTGAGACCTGCCAGCAGGAAAAAGCATAACGCAGGGAATAACATCTTTTCCGGTCATGCCTCCATGTTTTGCCGACGGCTGATCATATCGTCTTTCCAGTTCTATGTTGACCTCCCAACGAAAGGTCCATGTACCCTCGATTGCCAGCAATGGCTCAATTGTTCGGAGTCAATTTATTAGGAAAATTTAGCCGGGTCTTGAGTACTACTCTGGCGTTGTCGCTGTCACTTGATACCCATCACCAGATTGGGTAAACCGGTCGCGATGAGCGGGAACAGGCACAAAAGAAATACGGCTACAAACATCAGCGCCACAAATGGCATCACACCCCAGATCACGTCTTTGAGCGGAATGTCGGGCGCCACGTTCTTAATCACAAAAATGTTCAGACCCACCGGCGGGTGGATCAAGCCCATTTCCATCACGATGGTCATCACCACGCCAAACCAGATCAGATCAAAGCCCGCTCCCTTGAGCGGAGGCAAGAGAATGGGCGCGGTCATCAAAATGATGGACACCGGTGGCAGGAAAAAACCGAGCACGATGACCATCAGCAAGATCATTGCCAGCAGCAACCATTTGGACAGGTGTAAATCAACAATCCATTGCGCCGCACCCTGGCTGATGTGAAGATGGCTCATGACGTAGCTGTAGAGCAGGGACATGCCGATGATGAGCATCAGCATGGTTGATTCCTTGAGCGTCGAGGTCAAAATCGGGGCCAGGTCCTTGGGCCGCCAAATGCCGTAAATCGTGGCAATCAGCACCAGCGCCAACAAGCCACCCAGACCAGCCGTTTCAGTCGGGGTGGCAAAGCCACCATAAAGAGCGATCATGACCCCGGTGAGCAGCACCACAAAAGGTAGCACGCGCGGCAGCATTTCTACTTTTTGCCTGAGTGTGAAATGCTCTTTTTCAAGATAGGCTGATTTGACGCCACCGTTCTCATAAACCGCCAGCGCCAGTTTGTATTCCTTGCGGGCCCGCAAGACCGCGTAGGCGGCGAACAGGGCAACCAACAACAAGCCTGGGCCAATGCCGGCCAGGAACAAGCGCCCAAGTGATTGTTCAGCCGCCACCGCATACAAAATCATCACAATCGAAGGCGGCAGCAAAATGCCCAAAGTGCCCCCAGCGGCAATGATTCCGGCCGCGAAACCGGGAGAATAGCCGCGTTTGCGCATTTCCGGAATACCGGCCGAACCAATTGCCGAGCAGGTCGCGGGCGACGATCCAGCCATGGCAGCAAACAAGGCGCAAGCAATCACGTTGGCGATTCCCAGACCACCAGGCACCTTGTGCAGCCATACGTGGATGGCGCCGTAGAGGTCTTGTCCGGCCTTTGATTTGCCAATCGCAGCGCCCTTCATGATGAATAGCGGTATCGACAGCAAAGTGATCGACGCCATTTCTTCATAGACGTTTTGCGTCACCGTGTTGAGCGATGCGGCCGGCATAAAAAAATACATGAAGGTGACCGCCACTGTGCCCAGTGAAAAAGCGATTGGCATGCCTGAGAACATCACCAGCAACGTGGCCACGCCATAGGACAGACCAATTGAGAGTTCGCTCATGCTTGCTTCTTCCGAGCCTCTTCGCCGACGACTTCAATCGCTGACTGAAGCAACAACTGAAGCGTCAGCAAAGTCATCCCAAGAGCCATCAGGCTGTACGGTATCCACAGCGGCGGGGCAAAACTGCTCGACGTGGTTTGACCTTCGGACCAGGCTTCATAGAAAAGTGTCCACGACTTCCAGCAAAAGAAACCGCAAAACACGGTGGATGTCACGTCAACCAGAATTTGCCGCAGCCGGTTGATGCGGGGCGACAAAATAGCCGCTAGCGCTTCAATGCCGACATGCCCGCGCTGCGATTGGACATAGGCTGTGCAGATAAAAATGGCACCCACCAGCATGAAAACCGAGGCCTCATCCTGCCAGTCAGTGGCCACTTTGAACAAATAACGTGTCAGCACTGAATAAGTGAGCACCACCGAGGTCAGCACCAACGCCAGCATCGACAAGCGCAACATTTGTCGGTTGAGCCAGTTCAGGCTTTTGGCTAGACGGCGCAGCGTTACATTCTGAGGTAAGTCGGCACCCGGGCGCACGCCCGGCTCAAGCTGATAATCGTGGCTCACAAGGTCTGCTGGGCCAATACCAGCAGCTTGGCGCAGCCTTCATTTTTGGCCCCAAAGTCTTTCCACGCTGTTTTGCGCGCGATGTCTTGCCATTTCTTGATCGTGGCGGGCGATAGATCCACCACTTTGGCGCCGGCCTTTTGATAAACGCTGGCGACATCAACGTCGTCCTTCTTGGCCGCTTCGAGGGCAAAAGTTTCCATTTCAGCGCCCACCGCCAGGATGATGTCGCGTTGCTCTTTGGGCAGCTTGTCAAAGATCGCCTTGGACATCAGGAGTGGTTCCAGCATAAACCAGTAAGCACCGGTCCGACCGGTGGTCAAGGACTTGGCCACTTCTTCAAGACGGAATGAAATAAAGGAGGTCGATGAGGTCATCGCAGCATCCATCGCGCCGGTTTGCATGGCGGCATAAATTTCGTTGGAAGGCAGCGTCACCACGGCGGCGCCAGCCTCCTTGAGAATCATGTCCATCTCGCGTGAGCCGCCCCGTATCTTCATGCCCTTGGCGTCTTCCGGCTCCACCACCGGTTTGCCACGTGAAGCCACGCCACCGGCCTGCCAGATCCAGCTCACCATAACGATGCCCTTGTCCTGCAACACGCGGTTGAGCTCAACGCCCACCGGCTTGGTTTTCCAGCTATAGGCTTGTTCGTAAGAGACGACCAGGGCCGGCATCAGGCCGATATTGAGCTCGGGCACCTCGCCGCCAGCGTAAGACACTGGAAACAGCGACATATCGAGCGCACCCTTGCGCATGGCTGAAAACTGCGCATTGGTTTTCATCAGCGAGGAGCCCGGATAGATATCAAACTTCAACGCTCCCTTGCTGCGTTTTTCAGCTTCGGCGGCAAAACGGCGTACCAGTCGGTCGCGAAAATCTCCGGCAGCGAGGGTTCCGCCCGGGAATTGGTGCGAAATTTTGAGTGACGTCGTTTGCGCAAAAACCGATGCGAATGGCAGCGATACGCCAGCGAGCCCACCCATGGATTGAATTAATTGACGCCTTTGCATGTGTTTGTCTCCAGTTTTCTTGGTACGTTCTGGGTCGGTCTATTGCCTTTCGAACAGAACTAAAAGTCAAGCTTGACCCTGATGTGGAGGTACTCTAGCCGAGCCTCCATTTTTCATCAATTGGTGAGTACCCTTAGCCAGCGGGCATGGCGAGCAGGTCTTGTCGCCGCCCGTGCGGTTCAATCAAGCGCGGCCGCCCGCCGATCCTTTAACGATTGGTCGGGAAACTGAACACCGCGCCTTCACGCACACCCGCTGACAGCCAGCGCTGGGTGATGGTCTTGCGTTTGCTGTAAAAGCGCACCGCGTCCGGCCCGTAAGCCGACAGGTCGCCAAACAGGCTGCGTTTCCAGCCGCCAAACGAGTGATATGCCACCGGCACCGGCAGCGGCACGTTGATGCCCACCATGCCGACCAGAATGTGCTCGCTGAAGTACCTGGCCGCTTCACCGTCGCGGGTAAAGATGCAGGTGCCATTGCCGTACTCGTGGGCGTTAATCAAGTCCATGCCTTCTTGCAGGGTCTTGACACGCATCACGCCCAGCACCGGGCCAAAAATTTCTTCCTGATAAATCTTCATGCCGGGTTTCACGTTATCAAACAGGCAGGCGCCTAAAAAGAAACCGTCTTTATGCCCCTCTACTTTGACATCACGGCCATCAACCACCAGCTTGGCACCTTCTTTGATGCCCTGTTCGACATAGCCTTTGACTTTCTCGAAATGCTGCTTGGTGACCAGTGGCCCCATGTCGTTGGCAGCGTCGGTGCCGGGGCCAACTTTCATTTTGGCAATCGCCGCCTTCAGACCCGCCACCACGGCGTCGGCGGTGGCATCGCCCACCGCCAGCACCAGCGGAATCGCCATGCAGCGCTCGCCACAGGAGCCGTAAGCTGCGCCCATCAAGGCATTGACGGCGTTGTCAATGTCGGCATCGGGCATCACCACGGCATGGTTCTTGGCACCACCCAGCGCCTGCACCCGCTTGCCGTGGGCGCAGCCGGTGGCGTAGATATATTCAGCAATGGCAGTGGAGCCGACAAAGCTGACGGCCTGCACGCGCTTGTCAACCAGCAGCGCATCCACTGCCTCCTTGTCGCCATTGACCACATTGAGCACGCCCGGCGGCAGGCCCGCCTGCAGCGCAAGCTCGGCCACCAGCAGCGCACTGCTCGGGTCGCGCTCGGACGGTTTGAGAACAAACGTGTTGCCGCAGGCAATCGCCATCGGCCACATCCACAACGGCACCATCACGGGAAAATTAAAGGGCGTGATGCCGGCGGCCACGCCCAGCGGCTGGAACTCGCTCCACGAGTCCATCGACGGGCCGACATTCTTGCTGTGCTCGCCCTTGAGCAACTCGGGCGCGTAGCTCGCATATTCGACATTTTCAATGCCGCGTTGCAGCTCACCCATCGAGTCGGACAGGACCTTGCCGTGCTCGGCGGTGAGCAGCGCGCAGATTTGCTCGGCGTTCTCTTCGAGCAAAACTTTGAGCTTGCTCATGACGCGTGCACGCTTGAGCGGCGGCGTCGCACGCCAGGCCGGGTAAGCCGCGTGGGCTGAGGCAATGGCTTTTTCTACCGTGACCGTGTCGGCCAGTAGCAGGCGTTTTTCAGCCTTGCCCGTGGCCGGGTTGAAGACGTCAGCCAGGCGATTGCCGCCAGCGACCAGCTGGCCATCGATCAGGTGTTGGATTAGAGGAAGTTCATTCATAACAGGCAGTTTTAAACAGTTTGGTTGATGGATTCGCCCAGCGCATTGATCAGGCTGTCAAGCTGGGCTGGGGTCGAGATGAAAGGCGGGGCCAGTTGTATGGTGTCGCCACCGTAGCGCACATAAAAGCCTTTTTTCAGCATCGCCATGGCAATCTCGAACGGTCGCTTTGCGGGTTCTCCCGGCAAAGCATCAATGGTGAAGCCCGCCGCCAGGCCGAAGTTGCGGATGTCGGTGATGTGCTTGACGCCCTTGAGGCTGTGCACCGCGTTCTCGAAATGGGGCGCCAATGCCTTGACCTGGTCGATCATATTTTCTTTCACCAGAATATCCAGCGTTGCCAGCGCCGCCGCGCACGTGACGGGGTGCGCCGAGTAGGTGTAGCCGTGAGCAAATTCAAGCATGTACTCGGGGCCGCCAGTGGCCATGAAGGTGTCGTAAATTTCTTTCTTGGCCAGCACTGCGCCGATCGGTTGCGCGCCGTTGCTGATCTGCTTGGCCAGGTTCATGATGTCAGGCGTGACACCAAAAGCCTCAGAGCCGGTGTAAGCGCCAGCGCGGCCAAAGCCGGTGATGACTTCGTCAAAAATCAGCAAAATGTTGTTGGCGGTGCAAATCTCGCGCAGGCGCTGTAGGTAGCCTTTGGGCGGAATGATGACGCCGGCCGAGCCCGAGAACGGCTCCACAATCACGGCAGCAATATTGCTGGCATCGTGCAGCGCGATCAAATTCAGCAAGTCATCGGCCAGTTCAAAGCCCTTGTCCGGCATGCCGCGTGAGAACGCATTGCTGGCCAACTGGGTGTGCGGCAAGTGATCAGCCTCGATGCCCTGGCCAAACATCTTGCGCACGCCACCAATGCCCCCGACCGAAATGCCGCCGAAATTGACGCCGTGATAACCTTTTTCGCGGCCGATCAGGCGCGTCTTGGTGGCCTGACCTTTGGCGCGCCAGTAAGCGCGTGCCATCTTGAGCGAGGTGTCGGCCGACTCGGAGCCCGAGCCGGTAAAAAACACGTAGTCGAGTCCGGCCGGGGTCAACTCCTTAAGCTTATTGGCCAGCGCGAATGACAACGGGTGGCCAAACTGGAAGGCGGGAGAGTAGTCCATGCTGGAAATCTGGCGCGTGACGGCGTCGGTAATTTCGCTGCGCCCGTGCCCCAGGCCGCAACACCACAAGCCCGAGAGGCCATCAAAAATCTGCTTGCCATGATTGTCGGTGTAATAGCAGCCCTTGGCACTGACCATCATGCGCGGGTTGGCCTTGAATTCGCGGTTGCCGCTGAACGGCATCCAGTGTGCGTCGAGCCAGGCCGAGTCGGTGCGGGAGGAAGCCAGGTGTTGGGTCTCGTTCATGTTCATGATGTCTCCTGAAAGGGTGAAGAGTTGTCATTCTGGCCGATTCTGTTACTCTTATAAAGATATAACCATCACATCTAAGTTGTCAATCCATGCAAGTAAAGAGCCGCTCCGTGCTGGGTCAGTTGAGCGATATGGACATTCGCTTGCTGCGCGTCTTCAAGAGTGTGGCCGAGTGTGGCGGCATGGCAGCGGCTGAACTTGAACTCAATATTGGCGTCTCGACGGTGAGCCGCCATATCAAGGACCTGGAGACCCGTCTAGGGCTCACGCTGTGTCGGCGCGGTCGGGCCGGTTTTTCCCTGACGTCAGAGGGCGAGCAGATTTACGCCGAGACTTTGCGTTTGCTGGCCGGGGTCGATGCGTTTCGCAGCCGGGTCGACGAGATCCACCAGCGCATGGGGGGTGAGTTGCATATTGCGGTGTTTGATAAAACCGTCACTAACCCGGGAGCCCATATCGCCGCCGCCATTGCCTTGTTTGTTGATCTGGCACCCGACGTCCGCCTGCACCTGCATGTGGCACCCCTCAATACGATTGAACGCGGCGTGCTCGATGGTCAGTTCCAGGTTGGTGTTATTCCGGGCCATCGCAACTCCCAGACGCTGGCGTATGAGGAATTGTTTACGGAAACCATGTATCTGTACTGCGCTGCCCCTCACGCCTTGTTCAAGGCGAACCAGACGCAGGAACCGGCCGACTGGAACGCTTTGCGAGCCCACGACTTTGCCGGCCTGGGCTACCACTCGCCCAACATGGAGATCAGCCAGCAGGTGCACCTGGCGCGCAAGGCGACCGGCTACGACCAGGAATCCATAGCGACCTTAATCCTGTCGGGAAAATACCTGGGGTTCCTGCCTGACCATTACGCTGAGGGTTTTGTGCGCCAGGGGGAGATGCGTGCGGTCAAACCAGCTCTCTTTCG
>JADGRK010000403.1 GCA_017880985.1 Rhodoferax sp.
GACACTCAATCACCCGTACAGACCGACGGGTTTCACCTCTTAATCGATGCCCTGAAACTCAACGACATCAACACCATCTTCGCTCTGCCGGGCATTCCTATCACGGATCTCACGCGTATGGCACAGGGCGAAGGCATGCGGGTCATTTCCTTCCGTCACGAGCAGCACGCGGGCAATGCAGCGGCTGCCGCTGGCTTCCTGACGCAGAAGCCTGGTATCTGCCTGACCGTGTCCGCCCCGGGCTTCCTGAACGGTCTGACCGCATTGACCAATGCGACAACCAACTGCTTCCCGATGATACTGATCAGCGGCTCGAGCGAGCGCGAGATTGTCGATTTGCAGCAGGGCGATTACGAAGAGATGGACCAGCTCGCCATCGCCAAGCCCCTGTGCAAGGCGGCCTTCCGCGTGCTCCATGCTGAAGACATCGGCGTTGGCATCGCGCGTGCCATACGTTCCGCCTTGTCAGGCCGGCCTGGTGGTGTCTATCTTGACCTCCCCGCCAAATTGTTCGCGCAGACCATGGACGCCGAAGCCGGCAAGAAGTCGCTGATCAAGGTCGTCGATCCGGCGCCGCGCCAGATCCCTGCGCCGGATTCGGTCAAGCGTGCGCTCGATCTGTTGAAAAATGCCAAGCGTCCGCTCATTCTGCTGGGCAAAGGCGCGGCATACGCCCAGGCCGATGCCGACATTCGCGCTCTGGTCGAGAAGACCGGCATCCCCTATCTGCCGATGTCCATGGCCAAGGGTCTTCTGCCCGACACCCACGAGCAATCGGCTTCTGCCGCGCGCTCTTACGTCCTGCCCGAAGCTGACGTCGTGATGCTTGTCGGTGCGCGCCTGAACTGGCTGTTGTCGCAAGGCAAGGGCAAGACCTGGGGCGGCAATGGTCCGAAGGACTGGGCTGACAAGAGCTTCATTCAGATCGATATCTCGCCGACAGAAGCCGACAGCAACGTGGCGATCGCCGCGCCCCTGATCGGCGATATCGGCTCCTGCGTCTCGGCGCTCCTGGCCGGCATGGGTTCGAACTGGGCCAAGGCGCCTGCCGAGTGGACGAGCGCGGTTGCCGAGCGCAAGAACAAGAATATCGCCAAGATGGCCGAGACCCTGGCCAAGAATCCGTCGCCGATGAATTACCACAGCGCCCTGGCCGTGGTCCGTGACATCGTCAAGGCGAACCCGGAGGCCATCCTCGTCAATGAAGGTGCCAACGCGCTGGACTTTACCCGCAGCATCGTCGACATGTACCTGCCGCGCAAGCGCCTGGACGTCGGCACCTGGGGCATCATGGGCATCGGCATGGGCTTTTCCGTCGCTGCGGCTGTGGTTACCGGAAAGCCGGTCATCGCCATCGAGGGCGACAGCGCCTTCGGTTTCAGTGGCATGGAAGTCGAGACGATCTGCCGCTATAACCTGCCGGTCTGCGTGGTCATCCTCAACAACAACGGTATCTATAAGGGCACAGACGTCAACCGGAGCGGAGGGGCCGACGTTGCACCTACGGTATTCGTCAAGGGTGCGCGCTACGACAAGATGATGGAGGCCTTCGGTGGTGTCGGCGTGCACGTGACAACCCCGCAAGAGCTGTCCGCAGCCATGAAAGAAGCCATCGCCAGCGGCAAGCCGACCCTGATCAATGCCGTCATCGATGAAACCGCCGGCACTGAAAGCGGCCGCATTACCAGTCTGAACCCCAAAACTGTCGCGAAAAAATAGTCAGATAAATTAAACCATTGAAAAGGAAACATCCATCATGAACAAACCCCTAAACGGCATCAAAATCATTGACTTCACGCACGTGCAAGCCGGTCCCGCCTGCACCCAAATGCTGGCCTGGTTCGGCGCTGATGTGATCAAGGTCGAGCGCCCCGGCTCCGGCGACGTGACGCGCAGCCAGTTGCGTGACATTCCCGATGTGGATGCGCTGTACTTCACGATGCTCAACAGCAACAAGCGCTCGCTCACGCTGGACACCAAGACCGCCGAGGGCAAAGCGGTACTGGAAAAAATGATCAAGGAATTCGACGTGATGGTCGAAAACTTTGGCCCGGGCGCGCTCGACCGCATGGGCTTTACCTGGGAACGCATTCAGGAGATCAACCCCAGGATGATTCTGGCTTCGGTCAAGGGTTTCAGCGACGGCCACGAATACGAAGATCTGAAGGTTTATGAAAACGTGGCGCAATGTGCCGGCGGCGCTGCCTCTACCACCGGCTGGTGGAAGGGCGAACAATCCGGTCCACTGGTTTCTTCTGCCGCCCTGGGCGACACCAACACCGGCATGCACCTGGCGATCGGTATTCTCACCGCTTACATCGGCCGTCAGCAAACCGGCAAAGGACAAAAAGTCTCGGTGGCCATGCAAGACGCCGTGCTGAACCTGTGCCGGGTCAAGATGCGCGACCAGTTGCGTCTGGACACCATGGGCTACCTGGTCCGCCACTACCCGGCCTTGCTCACGAAACGATTTGGCCCGCAGGCCGCCAATGTCGACGGTCATGGGCTGCTGAGCGCCATCGCCGAGGTGCGAAGCCTGGCAAAAAAGGCCGGCGGGCTCGACCTGGCACGGGCAGCGACGGCGCTGCTGAATGACTTTCGTAGCGGCACCCTTGGCGCGATTTCGCTTGAAACCGTCGAACAGCCAGCGCCTACGGCATGACCACGTCGTCGCATCCTTCCCAGTTTCGAGCCATCGGTCTGGGTGACGCCCTGATTCGCGCCGCCAGTGCGCAAGGCTATCAAATGCCGACGCCGGTGCAGGTGGCGGTCATCCCCGCAGCTTTGCGTGGCGACGACTTATGGGCGTCGGCAAAGACCGGCTCCGGCAAGACGGCCGCCTTCGTACTGCCGCTTCTGCAAAT
>JADGRK010000404.1 GCA_017880985.1 Rhodoferax sp.
CATGTCTTTAAGGACACCCCCAGGCCCTGCTGGTGGATGGCTTTTTCCTTGTCGCTGCGTCTGTGGCTGGGGTACTTGTAACGTTAATGGGCACTGTGGCGGGAATGGCCGGCGCCCTCATGAAACTTCCGAAATCGGTCGCCGGCCATTTTCGCACCGGCTTGTCGGTCGGCTTGGCGGCGCCACCATTTGAAGGCAAAAGACCCAGCGTGCCTTTGCATTGGCCGTCGATCTGTTCGGCTAACGCGCCCATTTTTTGACGTAGTTCGGGGTCAGGCCGGTGTCTTCGCCGGGTAAGGGAAATGTCTCGAAGCAGCGGGATTTGTTGTAGCGGGGTAGGCCAGCGAGTTGCTCGCGCAGCTTCGGATTGGTTTCGCCAAACAGCCACTAGTTTTCGCGGCGACTTTCGCGGTTGTTCTGGTCGCGCTCGGGTTTGACGCGTTCCAGCAGCCGCAGCTACACCGCAGGATGCTGGTTGCGCAGTGGTTCGGCTGTGAGGCCAAACTCGCTGCGTTGCGGGCCGCCAGCAATGGGGTGCGGTTTTTCCAATGCCAGCGGCTAATGAAGGTCTCGGCGGCGGCCTGCTCGTCGGCCCGTGGCGTGGCATCGTTGAACATGGTGTGTGTTGCTCCCATCAGGGGATGATAACGGTGGGCGATCAAATTCAGACCAAATCGCCCTGTCAGTGGGGTTGACCTTGTCAATCCGTTACATTGCAAAGCCTTATGCCCAATATTCGTCCTGTCATTGAAGTCGCCGTTGTCATGCAGCGCGTCAGAACCACCGGCCCGTCAAGCCGCTGGCAGCCGTGGCGCTGGGTGCTGGCCGAAGTGGTTCCGCAGCAGGACGGCTTTGGTACGGCACCACGCCTGCTATACAAAAATGATAGCGAGGAACGCTGGCTGCATCCGGCCTACAAGGTGGAATTGTTCAAGGATGATGCCGAGGGCTATCACCTCAACGCCAGCACCGAGGCACCTTGCTGGTTTGTGCTGTGGCGCATGGAGGAAGAGGCGGGCATCACCGACGAACCCATCGCCAAGCCTGAAATGGTGAGCCTGAGCTACTATGACGCTGGCCGCTGGCTCGATGCGCAGGAAACCGTGGAGCAGGTGGCCGCCCCGGCGTCGGTCGTTGAGTGGCTAAGGGCTTTTGTGGCTGAACACCATGTGGAGGAACCCAAGCGGCGCAAGCGGCCTGAGAGTTTCCGATCATTGACGGATCGCTTTGGCAAGCGTGCCTCCATCACAACTGAAAAGAAACCGGGTGCTGGTGATGACTGACGGTTTCTTGGGCCGCTGGTCACAACGCAAGCAGGCGGTGCGCGCGGGCAAGGCGGTGGCGGAACCGGCGCCGCCTGTGGTCCAGCCCGAGCCAGTCGTGGGCCTGCCCGTTGCGCAGGACGCTGCCTCGCCGCTTGAGCCAGCCCCATCACTCTCACTGGACGATGTGAAGAGCCTCACCGCCGAGTCCAACTTTGCCCCGTTTGTGGCGCGCGAGGTGACCCCCGAGGTGCGCAACGCGGCCATGAAAAAATTGTTCACCGATCCGCATTACAACGTGATGGACCGCTTGGACATTTACATTGATGACTATTCACAGCCCGACCCGCTGCCTGAATCCATGTTGCGTCAAATGGCCAGCGCCAAGTTTCTCAAAGTGTTTGCGGACGAGGAAGAAAGTGCAGAACAAGACCAGGCCAAATCACCTCACGCCGAGCTACCGTCCGCGCAGCCGCCACAATCCGGCATCGACCCCCTTACCGAGAACCAGCCCCCAGAGCCGGGCATAGACCATGACAACACTGATTTGCGACTGCAACCAAACGATGCCGCTGGACGCCAGGAGCCTGGGCGCGTCCCTCAATGAAACCCTGACGCTGCACAGCACCCTGTGCCGCCGCGAAGCGGGAGCGTTCCTCAAAGCGCTGGAGAGCGGCGAAGAACTGGTGCTGGCTTGCACCCAGGAGACACGACTTTTTACCCAGTTGGCCGAGCAATCAGGCACAGCCGTGGCACCGATTCGTTTTGTCAACATTCGCGAAACCGGTGGCTGGAGCCGCGACGCAGTCGAGTCGAGCCCCAAGATCGCCGCCCTGCTGGCAGCGGCCCATCTGCCCGACCCGGACCCGGTGGCCACCGTCACTTACCAGAGTGCGGGGCGGTTGTTGATCATCGGCGAGCTGGGCGCGGCCGAGCGCGCGGCCGAACTGCTGGCTGACGCGCTGGACGTGACCTTGTTTACCCAAGGCGCGGGCGACCTCGGTGCGGCGCAAGAGCGGCGTTACCCGGTGCTCGGTGGCCAAATTCAGGCGCTCACCGGCTGGCTCGGCGCCTTCGAGTTCAAGTGGTTGCGAAACAACCCGATTGACCTGGACCTGTGTACGCGCTGCAACGCTTGCCTGGCGGCCTGTCCGCAAGATGCCATCGGGCTGGATTACCAGATTGATCTGAAGGTCTGTGATGCCAACCGTGCCTGCGTGAAAGCCTGCAAGGTGGCCGGGGCGATTGATTTCAATCGCGAGCCCGAGACCCTGAGCGAGACCTTTGACCTGGTGCTGGACTTGCGCGCCACACCGGCCTTCACGCAGCACGCCTTGCCGCAGGGCTATTTGCGCTGGGACGGGCACGACCTGAAAACCCTGCTGCAGTTGCGCGAGCTGGTGGGCGAGTTTGAGAAGCCGAAGTTTTTTGTCTACAAGCAAAAGCTCTGCGCCCACAGTCGCAATGAAAAGGTCGGCTGTAGCGCCTGCATCGATGTCTGCTCGGCTTCGGCCATCAGCAGTGACAAGCAGCGGCAACAAATCAAGGTTAATCCAAACTTGTGCATCGGCTGTGGCTCGTGCGTGCGGGCGTGCAAGGC
>JADGRK010000060.1 GCA_017880985.1 Rhodoferax sp.
CCACCGCTTCCTGGAACGCCATGCCACTGAAGCTGCCGGAGTTGATGGCCACGCCGTGCTGCTTGTCGGCGTACCAGTCTTGCCAGTGCGCGTAGTCAAATTGTTCGCCGTCCACATGCACCACCTGCTTGATCAGCAGGCGGTATTTCTTGGCGAACGCAAAGTCACGCTCGTCATGTGCTGGCACCCCCATCACGGCACCATCGCCATAGCTCATCAACACATAGTTGCCAACCCACACGTCAACCTGCAGTTGAGTCAGCGGATGGGTCACAAAAAGCCCGGTGGCCATGCCTTTCTTTTCCTGCGTCGCCAGTTCCGCCTCGGTGCTGCCACCGGTCTTGCACTCTTCAATGAACGCGGCCAACTGCGGGTTGCTGCTGGCGGCATGCAGGGCCAGAGGATGCTCCGGTGCCACGGCGCAAAATGTGACGCCCTTGATGGTGTCGGCGCGGGTGGTGAACACATACATGCGACCACCGCCAATCAAGGCACCACTGGCGTCATGAATGTCGTGCGTGAAGGCAAAGCGAACACCCTCACTCTTGCCGATCCAGTTTTCCTGCATCAGCTTGACGCGCTCGGGCCAACCCGGCAGGCCGGTTTGCACCTGATCCAGCAGCTCTTGCGCGTAATCGGTGATCTTGAGGTAGTAGCCCGGAATTTCACGCTTTTCAACCGGGGCACCGGTGCGCCAGCCCTTGCCATCGATCACCTGCTCGTTGGCCAGCACAGTCTGGTCCACCGGATCCCAGTTGACGACCTGGGTCTTGCGGTAGGCAATGCCTTTGTCCAGCATCTTCAAAAATAGCCACTGGTTCCACTTGTAGTAAGTCGGGTCGCAAGTGGTGACCTCGCGGCTCCAGTCGATGGCCAGCCCCATGGCCTGCATCTGCTGCTTCATGTAGGCAATGTTTTCATAGGTCCACCTGGCCGGTGGCACACCGTTTTTCAATGCCGCGTTCTCGGCCGGCAAGCCAAAGGCGTCCCAGCCCATCGGCATCAACACGTTGTAACCATTCATGCGCAGGTAGCGCGTCAGCATGTCGTTGATGGTGTAGTTGCGCACATGGCCCATGTGCAGCTTGCCGCTGGGGTAGGGCAGCATGGAGCAGGCGTAAAACTTCTTTTTGGAAGCATCCTCCGTCACCCGGTACGCGTCAGACGCTGACCAGTGACTTTGCGCAGATTTTTCGACGTCGAGTGGGTTGTATTTGTCTTGCATGGCGATCTACCTGGGCGATCAAAAGACCGCGGTGACCCGATTTTAGGGTCTGGCGTCAAGAGTCTCAGGCAACGCCGCCTTGGGCGCCTCGTCCGGGCTGGCATCGGCCACAAAACCAATCCGGTTCAGACCCGCTTTTTGCGCCAGGCCCATGACTTGAACAATACGTCCGTAAGGCACGGCTGCGTCGGCGCGCAGTTGCACTTCGGTATCGGGATTGGCTTTGGCAGTTCGCACCAGTTGAACGGCCAGCGCATCGAGCGCCAGCGGCTGTTCGTCAAGAAAAGTTTGCCCCGCCTTATCCACCACCAGCGTGACAAACTTCGGCGCATCGCCCGGTTTGGCAGCTTCGGTTTTGGGCAGATCCAGCTTGATGGAGCTTGCCAGCAGCGGCGCCGTCAGGATAAAAATCACCACCAGCACCAGCATCACATCCACCAGTGGCGTCACATTGATCTCGCTCATCGGCGCTGAGCTTTCGGTGCGATCCAAACGGCCAAAAGACATCAGAACCTCAATTCGCTCAAACTGGCAACACCGGCTGGCTGGCAACCAGCTCCCGCAAATCGCGCGCAAACCCTTCCAGCGCAACCTCAATGCGACCGACCACGCGCCCCAGCACGTTGTAAGCCAGTACCGCCGGAATAGCGACCGCCAGGCCAGCAGCCGTCATGATCAGCGACTCACCCACTGGGCCCGAGATTTTGTCAATCGTCACCTGCCCCGCATTGGCAATCCCGATCAGGGCGTGATAGATGCCCCAGACCGTGCCCAGCAAACCGACAAACGGCGCTGTCGCTCCCACCGTCGCCAGCAGCACCTGGCCGTACTGGAGTTTGGCGAGTGACACATGCAAGGCATCACGCAACACACGGGTCA
Organism: Rhodoferax sp.; assembly: GCA_017880985.1. Lineage (GTDB taxonomy): Bacteria > Pseudomonadota > Gammaproteobacteria > Burkholderiales > Burkholderiaceae_C > Rhodoferax. The sequence continues at coordinate 2,105 of JADGRK010000060.1, forward strand.
ATTGATGTGACTTGTCGCCGACTGCCGCCAAGCTGCCATTTGCTTCTATTTTTGTAGCTAGAACCATAGGCAGAACCAACGCTTCACGGTCAAAAGCCTTCAGCTTCTGAATCGCCTCTTGAACTGTCACCGAACTCCAGAAGGCTGCGATGCAGCGCACCACATCGCCGCTGGCTCGCTGCAGCAACCAGGTTTTCCAGAGAATGACAACCCAACTGCCCACTGACATTGCCAACAAGAGCAGCGCCACCGCCTTGCTGACCCCATCGCCCTGCCAGAACAACTGCGCCGCGTTCATTTCAGGTTCAGCACATCAAACATGTCAAATAAACCGGTTTTTTGGTCTGCCAGAAACCGCACGGCGCGCAGGCTGCCCTGCGCATAAGTGGCACGGCTGGCCGCCTTGTGAGTAATCTCAATTCGCTCGCCGGTACCGGCAAACAGCACCGTGTGGTCGCCCACAATGTCACCGCCCCGAATGCTGGCAAAACCAATGGAGGACGGATCGCGCTCGCCAGTGACGCCTTCCCGGGCAAAGACCGCGCATTGTTTCAGGTCACGCCCCAAAGCAGCGGCAATCACCTCGCCCATTTTTAAGGCCGTGCCCGAGGGCGCATCGACTTTGTGCCGGTGATGCGCCTCAATAATCTCAATGTCATAGCCAGTGGCCAGCGCTTTGGCTGCCATTTCAAGCAGTTTGAGCGTCACGTTGACCCCGACACTCATGTTGGGTGCCATCACAATGGCGATATCACGCGCAGCGGCTGCAATCTCGGCCTTCTGCGCGTCGCTGAATCCGGTGGTGCCGATCACCATATTGACACCCGATTCGCGACACACCCGCAAATGAGCCAGCGTGCCCTCGGGCCGGGTGAAATCAATCAGGGTCTGGGCGTTTGCCAAGCCAAGGCGGAGGTCGGCCGTGATCACGACGCCGCTTGACTGGCCGAGAAACACCATGGCATCGGAACCCAGGGCAGCAGCGGTGGCGACGTCCAGCGCTCCAACCAGTGTGCAATCGTCCGCTGACCTGACCGCTTCTATCAACATCTGCCCCATGCGGCCGGACGCACCCGCTACTGTGATCCGATGGATCATGATTAGCGCTCCGCAGGCTCGAGCGGCGGGTAATTCTTGGACAGCGTCGTCAGAGGCTTGGGCTCAGCACTTTTTGCCGGAGCCGGCATCTGCTTCATGCTCTCTTCAGACATTTCCAGAACCGGCACCTTGCGAAAACTACGTCCGGAATCCAGCGATGCCACGAACTCAGCCTCGGTCGGTAGCGCGTCAGCCTCAATCCGTTCAAGTGCATCAGCTTTGAAAAACACCGTGACTTTGCGCGCTTGCGGTTCCAGCCCCTGACGCTTGAAGGTAAACACATAATCCCAGCGATCAGCATGGAAAATACTGACCAGCAAAGGCGTGCCCAGAATGTCGCGAACCTGAGTCCGGCTCATGCCGGGCTTGACCGCAGCGGCCTGCTCTCTGGATACAAAATTACCCTGAACAATATCTATCTTGTAGGGCGTGACGACCCCGGCAATGCGGGTGCTGGCGTTATTCAGGCCGCCACAGGCCACCAGGCTCGCGCTGGCGGCCAAAAACAGACTGCAACAGACGCGATGACATTGAGAATCAAACATGAGGTAGGTGTGGTGTGGCGATATGATCAGATCATTGTACCGACAGTCCCCGCAAAGGCCGCCTGCCCACTGGCAACAGAGAGACCTCCATGACCAAGATTGACGAACTCAAGAGTACCGGACTCAAGGCAACCTTGCCACGGCTGAAAATACTGGAGATATTTCAGACCGGCACGCAGCGCCACATGACGGCCGAAGATGTATTTCGGGTCTTGCTACAGCACCGCTCTGATGTCGCATTGGCCACCGTCTATCGGGTGCTGGCCCAGTTTGAGCAAGCCGATATCCTGATCCGTAGCCATTTTGAGAGCGGACGGGCAGTCTATGAACTCAATGAGGGACAGCACCACGATCATCTGGTCTGCCTCGATTGCGGCAAAGTGGAAGAATTCTACGATGCCGAAATTGAGAAACGCCAACACACCATCGCCAGGACCAAGGGCTTTGCCATCGCTGACCATGCCCTGAGCCTGTACGCCCATTGCACCCGGGACCAGTGTCCCAATCGACCGGCGTTGACTATTGATCCCGAGTGAGGGATGCGGCGCGGCCAAGCGTCATTCGGCCACGCTCATGGCTTTTCGGTGGCGTTCAACAAACTCCTGGTAAGTGTCAATGCCGCGCAGCTGCAAAATGGTGTTGCGCACCGCCGCCTCCACCAGCACGGCAATATTGCGGCCCGCCACCACTTGAATCACCACTTTGCGCACCGGCACATCCAGCACGTCCTGGGTCAGCGGCTCGTAGGGAATGCGCTCATAGTCGCGCTCCATCGTTTCGCGTCGAATCAGATGCACAATCAATTTGAGCCGCATCTTGCGCCGAACTGCGGTTTCACCAAAAATACCGCGGATGTCGAGTAATCCAATGCCCCGAACTTCAAGCAAGTTGATCAGCAACTCAGGGCAACGACCCTCAATCGTGTCCTGATTGATGCGAAACAGGTCCACTGCGTCGTCAGCCACCAGCCCGTTGCCGCGCGAGATCAACTCCAGCCCCAGTTCGCTCTTACCCAGCCCGGATTCGCCGGTGATCAGCACGCCCAGGCCCAGAATATCCATGAATACGCCATGCATGGTGCAGCGGTCTGCAAAATGCTTGGACAAATAGGCGCGCAGCACATCGTTGACAAAAGCCGATGAACTTTTGGTCGCAAACATCGGAATCTGGGAGCGCTCGCACATCGACACCAGGGCAGCCGGCGCCGGCTGGCCATCGGCCAAAATCAGCACTGGCGGCTCCAGCGTGACAATGCGGGCAATCCGGCGCGCCCAGTCGTCGGCCACACCGTTGGTGATGTAGGCAATCTCGCGCTGACCCAAAATCTGAATCCGATAGGGGTGAATGTAGTTGAGGTAACCGACCAAGTCAGCCCCGGAGCGGGCCTCGCGCACCGCAGACTCATCGAAACGGCGCTCCGACGCCCCCAGCCCGGCCACCCACTCCCATTTCAAGGTATGGCGAAACTCCTCGAACAAGGCGTCGGCGCTGATAACAGTGGGTTTCACATCCAGTCCAGTGAGCACAGGCCCAGTTCAGGAAACCATCAGGCCAGTTGCGCCGATTGCCATTGGAGAATCAGCTTATGCAGCTCAGCCGCACTTTTGCCGTCGATGAGCTTTGCCCGCAAATCCGTGTCGCTTAGCATTTCGGCAATTTCCGACAGAATTTCAAGGTGTTTTTGCGTTGCCGTTTCTGGCACCAACAGAAAAATCAGCAGACTGACAGGCTGCTCGTCAGGCGCATCAAAACCGATCGGATGGGCCAACTGGAGTACCGCCGCCATGGGGACTTTGAGACCCTTGATGCGCCCATGTGGAATAGCCACACCATGACCCAAGCCGGTCGATCCCAGACGTTCGCGCGAAAACAGGCTGTCAGTGACCAGCGAACGACTCAAGCCGTGAACATTTTCAAACAGCAAGCCGGCCTCTTCAAACGCCCTCTTTTTGCTGGTGACATCGACCTTCGCAAGCACTTGTGCGATGGGAAGAATGGCGGCGAGTCGGTTGATCATTATTTTTTGAATTATGCACGCAAGCCGTCTCGGGCACAAAAAAGCCGCACGACAGAGCGGGCGGCTTGGTTGGCAGGCTGGCCTGCAGCCTTACATCAATCGTTTGGACGCATCGTGATGATGACTTTGTATGCGATCCTTGTGGCGCACCACCTGACGATCAAGCTTGTCCACCAGTTCATCCACGGCAGCGTACAAGTCTTCATGGGAACTCTCGGCAAACATGTCAACGCCCTTGACGTGAATATTGCACTCCGCTCGTTGTCGTAAATCTTTTTCCTTTTGCTTTTCCACGGTGAGCAGCACTTTGACATCGACAACCTGGTCAAAATGGCGTTTGATCCGATCAATCTTGGTCGTAACGTAACTACGTAAGGATGGGGTGACTTCGAGGTGATGACCGCTGATCGTCAAGTTCATAAATAGTCTCCTGTTACTCTCGGGTTTGAAAAAGCTGCCCGCAGGATGCAGACAGCACGCAAATCAAATAGACAATGCCATCAACAAATTAACTATGCCCCCGATAGGCTGGAAAAGCAATGCTTTTTTTATTTGATTTTTATTTGATGCAACGCAGCAAAATCAGCAATCCAGGTCCTTCTCCATTGGTGAAAATCTCGACATGACGCAACACTTCTCGCAACAGCGCGCCGGCGCATGAGCCGCGCACCCGTCAAAGGCGCCACCGGCGACTCGTTCTTTGCCTGGGACGGCGACGTGCTGGTGCTCAACATTCTGGGCAAGCCCAGCGCCAGCAAGGACGCGATCGGCAAGCCTTATGGCACACAACTCAAGGTCAGCGTCGCTGCGGCGCCAGTGGCGGGCAAGGCGACCGACCACATGGTGCGGTTTCTGGCCGTGCAATTTGGCGTGACGGCAGCCGACATTGAAGTGGTGTTTGGACGCATGAACGTCAACAAGCAGGTGCGCATCAAGGCCCCCAGGAAACTGCCAGCGGTGTTTGCCCAAGGAACTTTGCAACTCTGACCCACTCCCACATTGCAATGACACTCTCCAAAATTTCCCGGCGCTTTCTAATTGCTACGTTATTTATAGCTTCTTGCGCAATATCAACGGGGGCTGGAGCCCAAAATGGCTCTAAATCATCGATAGTGACGACTGAGCAGGTGCAGGCCGAGTTGATGGCGCACGCGCCAGACGGCGCCGACGCTGGCAAAAAGGTCTGGGTCGGCTTGCAGTTAACCCACCAGCCCGAATGGCACACCTACTGGAAGAACCCGGGCGACTCCGGCCTGCCCATTACGTTACAGTGGACATTGCCGCACGGCGTCAGCGCAGGCGACATCGGCTGGCCCTTGCCCAAGAAAATCCCGGTTGGCAATCTGGTCAACTACGGCTTTGACGGCACCGTGCTGCTGCCGGTGCCACTGACCATCACGCCAGACTTCAAGGCGTCACTGCCAAGCGCTGACCTCGAGATCAAACTCAAAGCCACCTGGCTGGTATGTCGCCTGGAATGCGTGCCCCAGGACGGTGAATTTGCACTGCGTTTGCCGATCCGTGGCTCGACCGCGATCAACGCGGCCGCCTTCGAGGCCAGCTTCAAAGCGCAACCGACTCCGGTGCGCGGCGACAGCCAGATTGAGGTGGCTGGCAATCGCCTCAAAGTAACGGTCGCCGGGCTGCCACCTGGTTTGCAGGAACAGACGCTGGAGTTGTTCCCGGAAACGCCGGAGGTGATTGAGACCTCGGCGCAATGGACGCAAGCCTGGCAAGGCGCGCGATGGACCGCGGAGCTGCCCCTGTCAGGCCAGCGCAGCCAAAACCCCACATTGATGCCACTGGTGCTGGCGGCAAACGTCAACGGTCAGCGCCAGGGATTTGTCATTCAGGCCAAGGTGCTGGGCAATTGGCCCCCGCTAGCAAATGTTACGGGCGACAAGCTGCCAGACGCGACGTCAACCCAAGTTAGCTCGGGGGTTTCCGTGGGCTTTTGGGCTGCCCTGGCTGGCGCACTGCTGGGCGGGCTGATCCTGAACCTCATGCCCTGCGTGTTTCCCGTGCTGGCGATCAAGGTGATGAGCTTTGCGCGCCATGCTGGCGACCGCCGCGGCCACCGGGTCACCGGCCTGGCCTACAGCGCGGGCGTAGTGCTCTCCTTCGTTGCGCTGGGTGCGTTGATGCTGGCCTTGCGCGGCGCTGGCGAGCAGCTCGGTTGGGGCTTTCAGTTGCAGGCTCCGGCCGTCGTGGCGGCGCTGGCCGTCTTGTTCACGGTCATGGGGCTGAACCTGGCCGGCCTGTTTGAATTTGGCCAGTTCCTGCCCAGCCGCGTGCTGCTGCTTGAGGCCGAGAACCCGACCATCAACGCGTTTTTGTCGGGCGTGCTGGCGGTGGCTATTGCCTCGCCTTGCACAGCTCCTTTCATGGGCGCGTCGCTCGGTCTGGCGCTGGGCTTACCAGCGCTTCAGGCTCTGCTTATTTTTGCGACCATTGGGCTGGGCATGGCCTTGCCGTATCTGACGGCCAGCCTGATCCCGGCCGTCGCCCGGAGGTTGCCGCGCCCCGGCGCCTGGATGGCCACCTTCCGCCACGCCATGGCGTTCCCAATGTTTGCGACCGTGGTGTGGTTGGTGTGGGTACTGGGCCAGCAAAGCGGTATTGACGGTGCCTCTGCCTTGCTGGGGTTGCTGGTGGCCTTAAGCCTGGTGCTTTGGGCGCTGACTTTGAGAGGCCGCAGCCGGATCATGATTGCTACCATTTCAATAGCTACTCTCGCACTATTGACGTCGACGATAGGCCAAAATGTCATCAAACCCCTGGAGAACAATGGGCCGACGACAAGCGCCGCACGGTGGCAGACGTGGGTGCCGGGGCGGGTCGAGCAAGTGCTGGCCAGCGGCGTGCCGGTGTTCGTGGACTTCACTGCCGCCTGGTGCGTGACCTGCCAGTACAACAAAAAGACGACGCTGGCCAACCAGGATGTGCTGGCCGACTTTGATGCCAAAAAAGTGACCCTGTTGCTGGCCGACTGGACCCGCCGCGACCCTGCCATCACAGCGGCATTGCGCCAACTCGGCCGCAACGGCGTGCCGGTCTATGTGCTTTACAAGAGCGGCAGAGCCCCCGTGGTGCTGTCCGAGATTTTGACGGTCGACGAAGTACGCGCGGCACTGGCCAGTCTGTAATCGTAGTTAAGCCAGTCTTAATTTGCCGACGATAAGCTCGACTCAGAGTTTATTGCATCAATGCTGCTACGACCTGTTGCAGCACTAAACAATTTCAGACATTGCGTAGCCGGCTCATCAAGTCTGCAGTGGCCAGCGCTGCCGATTTGAATCACCAACATTTCACCACCCAAGGGGGTTATCCATGAAGCTCAATTGCAACCCGTTCGCACTGGCAGCCGGCCTGGCGTTGGCTCTGCCGCCATGCGCCAGCGCCGCCAACCCGATCCAGGACGGCTACCGCGCCGCTGCCAGGCAGGAGAACCCGGCCTTCAAAGACTTTTCGGCGGATGCCGGACAAAAGCTCTACAGCACCAAAGTGGGCGATCTGGCCTGCGCATCCTGCCACACTGATTCACCCAAGGCCGCGGGCAAGCACGTCAAAACCAACAAGGAGATTCTGCCGTTGACGCCCAGTACCAACCCGAAGCGCTTTACTGACGCCGCCAATGTTGAAAAGTGGTTCAAACGCAACTGCAATGACGTCTTGAAACGCGCTTGTACGGCGCAGGAAAAAGGTGACTTCATGGCTTACGTGTTGTCGGTCAAATAAGGTGGCACCCGTGAAATTGCTCTCAAACGCATTGCTGGCGCTGCTTGCGGTGACCGCTCCAGGCGCTCAGGCCGCCCAATACAATGGGGAAAATCGCAGCCACAGCCCGATGCTACCGAAGCCGGTCAACGCCAAGTGGCAACAGGAATGCTCGGGCTGCCACCTGGCTTTCGCGCCGGGGTTGTTGCCAGCCGCCTCGTGGCGCAAGATCATGTCGGGGCTGGATCATCATTTTGGCGCTGACGCATCGCTGGCAGCGCAAGACGTGACCGAAATCACCGCCTTCCTGGAAAAAAATCAGGCCAACCGTTGGACCTCAAACGCAGCCCCATTGCGCATCACGGAGGGGAAATGGTTTGCCGCCAAGCACCGCGAAATAGCCCCTGCCGTCTGGCAGCGTGCCAGCATCAAGAGCGCCAACAACTGCATCGCGTGCCACCGCAGCGCCGACAAAGGTGTTTTCGACGAACATCAGGTCAGCATTCCCAGGTAATCAATGCCAGTGCAGCCCCGACCCGGCGGGCTCATTGCCAGGGGCTGGTGTTTTTCCCACTGACCGCAGAATTGAACCGTTATGCAACGCATTTTGATTTGGGACATTCCGACCCGCTTATTTCATTGGACGCTGGCCCTGAGTTTTCTG
>JADGRK010000405.1 GCA_017880985.1 Rhodoferax sp.
CCTGCCAGATGCAAGGGAGTTGGCACAGTCGCGCCGTCAGGCCTGGTCGTTGGACGACCCAGGGCGTGCGCTATCCGGTCGGCCGATTCCAGCGCCCCTTCCATGTGACCGGCGCCGTGGGCCGCCGTCTCGCTGCCGCCCAGGAACACGCGGCCCGCCCACACCGACTGTCGCAACAGGGCGTCGGCCTGCGGTGGTCCGGGCGGGTTGACACGGTCGGTGGCGCTACAAGTCCAGGGTTCTTCGGCCCAGTCCAGGTAGAACTGATGACCGTCCTGCACCGCGGAACCAAAAAGCTGCGTCAATTGACTGTCGATCAGCAGCGGCAGACCACGCTTGAAGTTTTCGCGCTGCGCCGCGTTCAAGGCGATGAAACCGCCCAATGCTCCGGTGCTGTTGCCTGCATGATCTTTGCCAGCCGCGACGTTGCCCTCACTGGCATCAAACACCTCGCCCAGCACCGCTTGGGCGTGGCGCACAAAGGCATTTCCGGAATGGCCGGCCGTGCGCCAAAACGGCCGCGCAAAAGTGATCGCCGCCTTCGCTTGTGCGGCCATCCAGGTCGGTGTGGCGGCCAGCGCGTCCCAAACGGAGCCGGGCAGCGGCGGATCAAATTGAATTTTTTCGTGCACCAGGCGCGGCGGCAGCGCCAGCACCACCTGGCGCGCCCGCAGCGGATGCCCGGCGGTCGGCAGCAGTTCGATGAACGCACTCCGATCACGCAAGGCGCGCAAGGCCACGCCGAGGCGTACGCAGCCATCCGGCAGCGCAGCGGCCAGGGCTGCCACCAGTCGCGCCGCACCGCCTTCGATACGACGCGCAGCGGCATGCACGCCGCCGGGCTCGATGCGGCGCTCCGGCTGGCGATTCGGATCAGTGAGCCACAGCGCATCGCCCGGATCATGCTGCGCTCGACTGGCGAGGCCTAACTCGCTCAGCAGTGCAGCGATGCGCGGTTCGGTCTCAGGCCAAAACCAGGTAGCGCCGAGGTCCAGCGCCTGAGCGGTGGCTTCGCAGCGCTCTGTGAACATGCGGCCGCCCAGACGGTCGCGTGCCTCGATCACCTGCACCTCCAGGCCACGCGCCGTCAGCGTGCGCGCCAGCGCCAGTCCGCACAGGCCGGCGCCGATGATGGCGACGTCGAACACCCGACTCACGGGGAGGGGTACGGGCGCGGCCATGATGCGGCGGGAACTACTTCAGCAATTCCACGGTCACGGCTTCTTCGCCCAGCACCGCCTGGCAGGCCAGGCGTGAGGCGGAGCTGACGCCCACCATGCCATCGAGCTTCTCATTCTCTGTGCGCTGGACTTTGGACAGGCTCTTGCGGCCTGCCGGCACGAGGACATGGCAGGCTTCGCACTTGGCTTCGCCGCCACATTTGCTGAAGATCGGCTCGCCGACGGATTGCAGGGCCTTGAGCAAAGTGGTGCCGGCGGCGATTTGATAGGACTTGCCGGAAGGCATGACGGTCAGGGTCATCATGGTGATTTGTGCAGAGTCAGGGGTTGCGAGTGTTGTCATGATGATTGTTGGTGGGTTGAAAAAGGAACGCGAAACAAGGACAAGTCTTCAGGCTGCCAGCGCGGGTTGCATGGCGTCGATCAAGCATTGAGCAAACTGCGCCAGCGGCAGGTCAATGCGCGTGATGCCCTGCTCCTGCAGAAAGCGCGCTTCCATGCGCGTCGGCTCAAGGGGCAGCACGGCCCAGTGGCGCTCGCTGGAGCGCTTCATGATTTGGCGTGCAAAGCTGCGCGTCAATTGGTCGTCGAAGCGGCAGCCAAGAAACAAAAAATTGCGGCCGCTGCGCCAGGCCTGCACCGCCGCCGGGATGGGTGTCTGGATGTCAATCTCAGTTAACACTTCGACGTAGTCGCTGTCGGAGACCAGGTAGTTACCGGCCGGGCCGTGGCTGCCGATGGGCTTGTAGAGAATACGCTCGCCGTCCTGTGGCAGCACCGGCAGAAACTCTCCGTCGTCGGCATAAACGCCGGTCCATTGACCGAAATGTTCGGACTGCGACAGCCCTTGTACCTGCACCCAGCCGCCCTGCGGCCGGGCCTGTACCAGCGCGGCGGCAAAAGTGTCGTCATACCAGGTATCGACCCACAGCCCGGCGCCGCTGGCGGCCAGTGCCAGGTGCAAGGCCGATGGCGTGGGCGTGCCGGCAAAGGCCTCGTTCATGAGATGCACCACCGACTTGCGGTGCTTGAAGTTCTCGATGAACTGAGCCGCCTGGGTCAGGCGCTTGCGGATCTTGTGCGGCACGCTGACCTTGGCGGTCATGCTCTCGGCCAGCGCCTGGGGCGTCGCCGGCACTTTGAGTTCGCTGCACAGCGACAGCATATCGGGGCCCAGATAGGGAATGATGGTGCCAGCGTCGAGCTGGCGGGCGATGTCATTGATCAAAGTACTCATGGTTTCCTCAGAGATAAATGGCGGCACCGGCACCGACGTTGGTCGCGGTGTCCTTGAGCGTGGTGACGATGTACTTGACCTGGGTTTCATCAAGCTGGGTATGCAGTGGCAAGGCCAGCGCGCGGTCACCGATGCGGTCGGTATCGCGCAACAAACCCCGCTTCTGGCCGATGGCGTCACCCGTGCTCATGTAGAAGAATTGCTGGTGCAGTGGATGGCTGTAGGCCGCCGTCTCGACGCCGCAGGAGCGCAGGTCGTCGATCATCTGGGCCCGCGCACTGCCCGAGAAACGTTTGCCCAGATGCACCACATAGAGCATCCAGTTCACCTCATCCACATCCTGCGCGAGGTAGGGTGGCTTGACGCCTTCGAAACTCTGCATCTGCTCCTGGTACCAGACCTCGACCTGCTTGCGCGCAAC
>JADGRK010000061.1 GCA_017880985.1 Rhodoferax sp.
TGGCTGTATTTCACCGAAGGGGCGGTGCGCGCCTACAGTGACAAAGCGCCGGGCAACTATCTGGCGATGGTCGAAGTGGCACTTTGTCTGAGCCTGTTCACCGCCTGCGCACTGCACGTTCGCTTGCGCCTCAAAAACCCGATCAAAAAAGGCTGATGATATGCAAACCCTGCTGGATGAACTTCGCCACATCGTCGGAAACGCCCACGTCTTCACCGACGGCGACCTGACGGCCTGGGAGCAGGACTGGCGTAAACGGTCTCACGGCAAAGCACTGGCCGTCGTTCGGCCCGCTTGCACCGAGGAGGTGGCACGGGTGGTCAAAGCCTGCGCTGCCCATCATTTGCTGCAGCGACACCCTGCGAGCGGCGTCAGCATCGTGCCCCAGGGCGGCAACACCGGTCTGGCTGTGGGCAGCACGCCAGATGATTCCGGTCGCCAGATTGTGTTGAGCCTGCAACGCATGAACACGGTGCGCGGTCTGGACGCCGACAACTTGACCATGACGGTCGAGGCGGGCTGCATTCTGCAAAACTTGCAGGAACGCGCCGAGGAGGCGAATTTTCTGTTTCCGCTGAGCCTGGCCGCTGAAGGCACCTGCACCATTGGCGGCAACCTGGGCACCAACGCGGGCGGCACCCAGGTGGTTCGGTACGGGAACACACGTGACCTGTGCCTGGGGCTGGAAGTGGTCACCGCGCAGGGCGAGGTGTGGCATGGCCTCTCAGGTCTGCGCAAAGACAACACCGGCTACGACTTGCGAGATTTGTACATTGGGTCGGAGGGCACGCTGGGCATCATCACGGCCGCCACCCTGAAGCTGTATCCGCTGCCCGCCGCCCGGCTCACGGCGTGGGCCGCCGTGCCGTCGCTGGAGGCGGCTGTCACCTTGCTGGGGCTGGCGCATCGGCACCTGGGCGCGGGCTTGACGGGCTTCGAGGCGATGGGGCAATTTGCCTTGAGTCTGGTCGCCAAACACTTTGCGCAGTTGCGGGTGCCGCTGCATCTGGATGCGCCGTTTTGCGTGCTTCTGGAGAACTCGGATCATGAATCCGAGCTGCACGCGCACACGCAGTTCGAGCACCTGCTGGAAACCGCGTTCGACCAGGGCTGCGTCACGGATGCGGTGGTGAGTGAGACCCTGGCGCAGGCGAAACAACTGTGGCATGTGCGTGAAAGCATCCCGCTGGCGCAAGCGCTGGAGGGGCTCAACATCAAGCACGACATCTCGGTGCCGGTGTCTGCTATCCCTGAATTTGTGCGCGTCACCGACGCCTTGCTTGAAGCCGCCATTCCCGGCGTGCGGCTGGTGAATTTTGGCCATCTGGGCGATGGCAATTTGCACTACAACGTGCAGGCACCTGCTGGCGTGGATGCTGCAGCGTTTTTGCGCGACCAGGAAGCCTTGGTTAACCGCATTGTGTTTGACTCGGTCGTGGCACATGGAGGCTCGATCTCGGCAGAACACGGCGTGGGCAGCCTCAAAGTAGAACACATGGCTCACTACAAATCGCCCGTAGCACTGGCAATGATGCGTGCCGTCAAACAAGCGCTAGACCCGCTGAACATAATGAATCCGGGACGAGTGATTCGCGTTTGAGCAGCTGGCTGCTATTCCATTCACAACGATAGAAGCTACTCTATTTATAGCTGGCTGCGCACGTTCCACGGGCGTTGCATCCGATTTTTGCTTATATCAAGCAACCCTCTTGCCGATTTTCAGGTCACTTCTCTGGAAGGCGGCCTCGGTTTCGTTGTCCACGGCGCTGGTGGCTTCGTGCAGGATCAGTACCGGCGGATTCTGCGTCTCCAGCAACTGCATGGCCCGGTCAATCGCCGCCACCGAGCGCTGGTACATGTCGGCCACATCGGCCAGCCGGGTCGGCGGCCACTGCAGGCGCTATAAAAAAAGTAGCTGGTTACGCATACTGCACGGGGGTTGGTGGCTATTTTCGTACCTCATATTGCTGGTATATCAGGCGAACACGTGGCATAAGTTAATACATGGTTGCACAAAAGCGATCAGGGCAATGCCGGGCTGCAAGGCAAAGAACACCGCGCTGACCATGATGGAGGAGCAAAACACCTGGATGATCTGGTTGGCGCCGCCGTTGAGAAAGCGCTCCATCTGGTTGATGTCGTCGTTCAGGATGGCCATCAGGTTGCCGGTGCGCTGGTTCTCGAAATACGCCATCTCCAGCTTTTGCACGTGGCGATAGGTGTCCAGGCGCAAGGCGTGCTGGATGTCCTGCGCCAACTGGCGCCACTTCAACTCAACAGGTACTGAAACAGCGACTCGCCGCCCCACACCAGCACATTGAACACGCCCAGCGCCAATAACTGGTCCCAGGTGCTGGTGATGCCGATCTGGCCCAGCACATGGCGCGCCAGAAAACTCTGCTCGCCCTTGACCACCACATCGACTGCCGCCCCGATCAGCACCTCGGGCAGGATGTCAAAGAACTTGTTGAGGACCGAATTCAGCGTCGCGAGCCGGAAATCACGCTGGTATGGACTGGCATAGCCGAACAGCTTCTGGATCGGGTGCATGGGGGGGTGGCAGGCCTGGGCGGAGGAAGAATGAGGGAGTGGGCATTGTCTCTTACGCCGCATTCCAGACGATTTTTGGCTTTTCAAATCTAACGCCAGTGCCATCGAAGATTGCCTGTGGAATGCGCAGAATTCTGGCGCAAACCATGATGCACTTATTGCTCGGTGCGAAAATGAAATACTACAGGCCGCAAAACTTCTTCTTAATGGGTCTGGCTTAACCATCATTCGAGTGGGGCGCCTAACGGCGCCGATTAATTCACACGTTGGGCGTCAGTGGTTGTTTGTCGGGCAGCATAGAATGCTGATTACATTTTCCGTGCAATTTTGGAGCCAGCCATGAAAGTCTATTCAGCGGTAATTGAGCGGTGCCCACAAACTGGCCTGTTCGTTGGTTTTGTTCCTGGTTTTCCCGGCGCTCATTCCCAGGGGGAAACGCTGGATGAAGTCAACCATAACCTGCACGATGTTATTGCAATGCTTCTGGAAGATGGCGAACCCATGCTGGAGTCCGAGTTTGTCGGTGTTCAAAACGTCGCCGTCGCTTGAGTCGTGGGCAATATTCCCGTCCTCAAGCCCAATGAAGTAATCGCCATTCTCATCAAACTCGGCTTCATCGAAGTTCGCCAACGCGGATCACACAAACAATTCCGCGATACCGCAGGCCACTGCACAACGGTTCCGTTTCATCAAGGTCGAGACATCTCTCCAATTTTGCTCCGTCAAATCGCCAAAGACATTGGCCTCGCGCTCGATGAGTTGCTTAAGCACAGATAGACCAACCCGGCAGTCAACACGGACGTTGCGCAATGAAGCCGCCCAGCGCCGGTTAGGTCAGACGTCAAACAGAAATCCATCGTGGTGAATCGCGCAGCGATTGACCACTGAGTTCTCCACTTCAGGCTTTAACCTCTTCAATGACAGCGTCGTTCGCAAAACTCCCCGACCCACCGTACTATTCGGTGATCTTTTCATCCCTGCGCACAGCGGGCGATAGTGGTTATGCGCAGATGGCTGACCGCATGGGCGAGCTGGCGGCCGATCAAGCGGGTTTTCTCGGTGTGGAGACCGTTCGCGGGGCGGACGGTTTTGGCATCACGGTTTCTTATTGGACCAGCCTGGAAGCCATTGCAGCGTGGCGATCTCATGCAGAACATCGAATCGCTCAGGAAAAAGGCAAAACACTCTGGTACGAGCACTACGAGTTGCGAGTTGCCCGTGTTGAGCGCGCCTATGGAAAAAGAACTTGACTGCTTCATTCGAACCTTCAACAAATTTTGCTGAAATGACCACTCACCCGATACGCTCCCAATACGAAGATCTTTTGCGTCACGTGGACACTCATGGCGTGTTCAAGGCCGACCGCACCGGCACCGGCACCAAGAGCGTGTTCGGCTACCAGATGCGTTTTGACTTGAATGAAGGCTTTCCGCTGATCACTACCAAAAAGGTACACCTGCGCTCGATCATTCAGGAGTTGCTTTGGTTCTTGACTGGTTCATCCAACAACAACTGGCTGAAAGAGCGTGGTGTCTCGATCTGGGACGAATGGGCTGACCCCGAGACCGGGGACTTGGGGCCGGTTTACGGCGTGCAGTGGCGCAGTTGGCCCAAGCCAGATGGTGGCCATATCGACCAGATTGCCGAAGTCATCAAGACCCTCAAAACCAACCCAGATTCGCGTCGCATCATCGTCAGCGCATGGAACGTGGCGGAGCTCGACAAGATGGCACTGATGCCATGCCACGCCCTGTTTCAGTTTTACGTGGCCCCAGCGCAAACACCGGGCGCAAAAGGCAAATTGAGCTGCCAGCTTTACCAGCGCAGCGCCGACATTTTTCTGGGCGTACCATTCAACATCGCCAGCTACGCGCTGCTGACTCACATGGTGGCGCAGCAATGCGATCTGGACCTGGGCGACTTCATCTGGACCGGCGGTGACTGTCATGTCTACAGCAATCACGCCGAGCAAGTGGCGCTGCAACTCAGTCGCACGCCCTTTGCCTATCCCACGCTCAACATCAAACGCAAGCCAGCATCGGTTTTTGACTATGAATATCCGGACTTTGAGGTCGTCGGCTACGAGTGCCACCCAGCCATCAAGGCACCGGTGGCGGTTTAAATGAAACTGCACCTGATCTTTGCCCGTGCTGCCAACGGCGTCATCGGGGCCAATGGCAAGCTGCCCTGGCATCTGCCCGAAGACATGGTGCACTTCAAGCGCACCACACTGGGTTCTCCGGTCATCATGGGGCGCAAGACCTGGGATTCGTTGCCGCCCAAGTTCCGGCCGCTGCCCGGTCGCCTCAACGTCGTGGTAACGCGCCAGCCGGACTGGCAGGCCGCAGGCGCCTTAATGGTGCATTCGCTGGCCGAGGCTTGTGCCCTGTGTCCTTCAGACAGCAATGCCTGGGTCATCGGTGGCGCCGAGTTGTACGTGCAGGCGCTGTCAATAGCCAGCACAGCGGTGGTCACTGAAATTGACGCCAATTTTGAAGGCGACGCTTTTGCGCCACAATTCGGCCCTCAGTGGAGCGAGACTGCGCGCGAGCGGCAGGTTTCGAGCACCGGAGTGAGTTTCAGTTTTGTCACCTATCACCACCACAGCAACAACAAAGGAGTTTGAAATGTCCGAAAGTGGATTTCACGTGCACGGCCCGCACGACCACGAGCTGGAGCACGCCCAAGCGGGCGATCACGGTGGCGAGCATGGCGAACATAGCGGCATGATCAACCAGATTGCATTGTTCACCGCCATCATCGCCACGATCGGCGCCATTTTTGGTTACATGGGTGGTGCCACGCAAGCCAATGCCGGCCTGTACAAAAACAACGCCGCCATCAGAAAAACCGAAGCCTCCAACCAGTGGAATTTCTTCCAGGCCAAGAGCACCAAGCAGTCACTGGCCGAGTTGGCGCGTGATTTGGCGCCGGAGGATAAAAAGTCCAGCTACCAGGCCAAGATAGACCGCTATGAGAAGGAAAAGAACGACATCAAGGTTGTGGCTGACAAGATGGAGCTTGACGCCACGCACTGGGAGAAGCAGAGCGACGAGCAGATGCACCAGCACCACCGCTGGGCGCAGTCCACCACCGTGCTGCAAGTCTCTATCGCGATGGCGGCCATTGCCCTGCTGACCAAGAAAAAGTGGCTGGAGTACGCCATGTTTGGCGCGGGGGCTGTCGGCGTGGTCGTTGGCGCTCTGGCTGCGCTACATATTTAATAGCTGGTTGCGCATAAACGACGGGGGCTAGCAGCCTATTCAATTATGAAACTTGCGACCTGGAACATCAACTCGCTGACGGTGCGGCTGCCGCAGGTGATCGACTGGCTGGCTGCCCATCCGGTCGATGTGCTGGTGTTGCAGGAACTCAAGCTGACGGATGACAAGTTTCCGTTTGAAGCGTTCACCCAAGCCGGTTACCAGGCCCAGTGTTTTGGCCAAAAGACCTACAACGGCGTGGCGCTGATCTCAACTACCCCGGCCAGCAACGTCGTCAAGAACGTCCCCGGCTTTGCCGACGACATGGCGCGCGTCATCAGTGCCGACGTGGCCGGTGTGCGCGTCATTGGGGCCTATTTTCCGAACGGCCAGGAGCCCGGCAGCGACAAATTTGAGTACAAGATGGCATGGCTCAAGGGCCTGCGCGACTGGGTTCGCGCCGAACTGCTCCAGCACCCCGAACTGGTGCTGATGGGTGACTGCAACATCACCTTTGACGATGCCGATGTGTGGGACCCGGTGGGCCTGAAAGACACCATCCATTGCACCGAAGAAGAGCGTTACCACCTGCGTGCCTTGATTGCGCTGGGGCTGCATGACGCGTTCCGCCTGTTCGCGCAACCCGAGAAAAGCTATTCCTGGTGGGACTATCGCGACTTCGCCTTTCGACGTAACCATGGCCTGCGCATTGACCACATACTGGTCAGCGATGCGCTCAAGCCGCTGGTGAAGGCCTGCACCATCGACAAGGCACCGCGCAAGAACGAACGCCCGAGTGACCATGCACCGGTCGTCATGGAGCTTGCCCAGCCCTAGACGCTGTCATTGCGGGCGTGACCCGCAATCCATGGATCCCGGGTCGAGTTCGGGATGACAGACCTGGAGGTACGGCGCGACAGTTACTCCAAACCGAGTTCCTGAATCTTGCGCGTGATGGTGTTGCGGCCAATGCCGAGTTTTTGCGCCGCCTCAATGCGCCGACCCCGGGTGGCGGCCAGAGCGGTGAGAATCAGCCGGGATTCAAACCGGCGCGTCAACTCGTCCCACACATCGTGCCGGCCGGTCGCCAGCAAGGCGATGGCGTCTGCCTCCAGCCCCAGTTCCCAGCCGCCACCACTGGTTTGCGGCACCGGCACCGCCGCAGGCGCATTCGCCTGAGCCGCCGCCGCGTCGGGCAAAACAACAGGTGTGAGCTCCTGCGTGGGTTCCTGCATGGATGGGGTGGCCGCCGGCAGTGGAATGGGAGACTGGCCCGGACCACCAGCGGTCACCCCCACCTCGGGCGGCAAATCTTTGGGCTCAATCACCTGCGCTGGCGCCATCACCGTCAGCCAGTGGCAGATGTTTTCCAACTGCCGCACATTGCCGGGAAAGCTGAAGTTGCCCAGCCACGCCAGCGCCGCATCGGAAATCCGTTTGGGCTCCACGCCGAGCTGAGCGGCACTTTGCTGCAGGAAGTGGCGGGTCAACATCGCTATGTCTTCTTTGCGCTCGCGCAGCGCCGGCAAACGCAGACGGATGACGTTGAGCCGGTGAAACAAGTCTTCCCGGAACGCGCCATCCTTGACGCGCTGCTCCAGGTTCTGGTGCGTGGCAGCAATCACGCGCACATTCGTTTTCACGGCACTGTGACCGCCTACCCGGTAGAAATGGCCGTCACTCAGCACGCGCAGCAAACGGGTTTGCAGGTCAAACGGCATATCGCCGATTTCGTCCAGAAACAGCGTGCCCCCATCAGCCTGCTCAAAGCGGCCACGGCGCATGGTCTGGGCGCCCGTGAAGGCACCGCGCTCGTGCCCGAACAGCTCGGATTCGAGCAGGTCTTTCGGAATGGCCGCCGTGTTGATCGCCACAAACGGGCCGTTGGCGCGGGGCGAATGCTTGTGCAAGGCACGCGCCACCAGTTCCTTGCCCGAGCCCGACTCGCCCGTGATCATGACCGTGACATTGCTCTGGCTCAAGCGGCCAATGGCGCGAAACACGTCCTGCATCGCAGGGGCCTGACCCAGCATCTCCGGACTCTCCGCCATGCATTCTTCGGCCACTTCTTCACGCTGGCTTTCTTCCACCGCACGGCGAATCAGCTCCACTGCCTTGGGCAAATCAAACGGCTTGGGCAGGTATTCAAACGCGCCGCCCTGAAAGGCCGATACCGCGCTGTCCAGGTCGGAATAGGCGGTCATGATGATCACCGGCAGTCCGGGGTACTTCTCTTTGACCTTTTCCAGCAAATCCAGCCCCGAGCCGCCCGGCATGCGAATGTCGCTGACCAGCACCTGGGGACCGTTGTCGTCATTGGCGGTGGTGAGCGCGTTCAGGACCTCCCGCGGACTGGTAAAGCTGCGGGTCGGCAGATTTTCGCGCAGCAACGCCTTTTCCAGTACAAAGCGGATGGACTGGTCATCATCTACGATCCAAATCGGCTTCATATGTTTTGTCACCTCAGGTCAACTGTTAAAAGGCATTGTGGGACAGACCGCAGCTACGCGCAGCGAGCCAGCTCTGTCCCCAACATTTCAAGGCAAAGGAATCAATACCTTGAAATCCGTGCGGCCCGGCACACTGTCGCACTCGATCAAGCCGTGGTGTTGCTGCACAAAGGTTTGCGCCAAAGTCAGCCCCAGCCCCGAACCGCCTTCCCGTCCCGACACCAGTGGATAGAAAATGCGGTCCTTGATCGAGTCTGGTATACCAGGCCCGTTGTCGATCACATGCAATTCCAGTGCCAACCGGTAGCGCTGTTTGCCAAAAGTGGTCTGGCGCGCGATGCGGGTGCAAAAAGTCAGGCGCGCGTCCCCGGCTGCAATCTGTTCCGCCAGCGCCTGGCAGGCGTTGTGCGCAATGTTGAGCACGGTCTGGATGAGCTGTTCGCGGTCGCCGCGAAACTCCGGAATTGAGGTGTCAAAGTCCCGGACTACCGTCAAACCCCTGGGAAACTCAGCCGACAGCAGCAAACGCACATGCTCGCAGACCTCATGAATGTTGACGTCGCCAACTGTATGCGGAAGTCGGTGCGGCGCCAGCAGCCGATCTACCAGCGTTTGCAGTCGGTCGGCCTCATGAATGATGACCTGCGTGTATTCTCTGAGTTCAGAGGATTCAATTTCCATTTCCAGCAACTGCGCCGCGCCACGGATGCCGCCAAGAGGATTTTTGATCTCGTGCGCCAGATTGCGGATCAGCTCCTTATTGGCTTGGGCCTGCTCGGCCAGGCGTTCTTCCCGATCCTGGCGCGCTTGCTGCTCGAGTGGCAGCAATTCGACAATGATTTCATCCGGATTTTCGGTTTGCGTCACGATCACGTGGACTGGCAGTGGTTCATGGCCCAAACGCTTGAGCCAGGCGTCGTAACGCAAAGAGGCGAATTCATTGCCGCCCGCGGCTTGCAGTGCATTCTGAAGTTCGGCCGGCTCGATAAAGCTGTCAGGAAAACAAGAGCCCACAATCGAGCGGCGTGCAATGCCGCGAGCATCTTCCAGCGCCGCGTTGGCAAATAGGACGCTGCCATTGCTGTGCACCACCGCCACCAGTGTGGCGAGCAGATCAAACGACTGAAACCGCTGTGCGCTGGCAGCGGCAGAAGCATTAGCGACCAATGTCGGCAGGGCAGGTGAGTTCAAGCGGCTTATTTTGCGGCTGAGCGGTTGCCAAGGCGTTCTATCTCGCGCCGAATACCGGCAATATCGCTCTCGTTGCGGGCCAGACTGGCCTTGAGTTCAACCACCCGATCGAGGTATTTTTGCTGATTGCGGGCCTCGCTGCCCAGTTTTTCAGGCGCACCGTTGTTGTATTCCCTGGTCAATTCGGCCTGGCGCGACTCGGCTTTCTTCAGTTCTGAGCCCAGAATCAGGTGCGCATCCGAGTCACGCGATTTTTGGTCAGTGGCATCCACCCGCAGTGCCGCAGACGCCCCGCTGCGCGCCGCTGCCGAGGCCGCCGGGCGCGTGCCTTTGACGACCGTCACGTTGCCGCCTTCCATCAGCTTGCAGCCTTTGGTGTGGGAGCCGGGCACGGTGTTGGTGTATTCATTGCCGCAGCGGTAAATTCGTTCCTGTGCAAAACTGTTTGCTACAAAAACGCTAGCTGCCAACGGGATCAATAAAGCATATTTCATAGGATTTCAGGCACCAAAAAAGGCATGGATCAGGGTGCCAGTATGCGTCAGTTATCGACAAAGCAAAAAAAGTCAATGACTTTCCAATGAAAAAGGACGGTCTGTGCCGTCCTTTTTTGCCCCATTCCTAATCAGTTGGGACAGAGCTGGCGGGCAGCCGACATCTGTTGACCAGTCGGGGACAGAGCTTGTTCACTACGTGTAGCTGCGGTCTGTCCCGCAAGGTC
>JADGRK010000406.1 GCA_017880985.1 Rhodoferax sp.
TTTGTCCTGCAACATCTGCACCAGTTGGTCAATCAGCACGTCACCGGTGGCGCGGATTTCGCCTTTGAAACCGAGACGACGACGCAGCAGAAATGCTTGACTGAAGGCCCGGCCATCGCTGAATTTTGGAAAGTGCAGGTCAATCCGGTGAATGTTTTCAAGATTCAGTGAGCGCGGGTCTGCATCGTTCGAAAGTGCAATGCCATTTTGGCCTCTAGCCGCCGTTGAATGTGCGTTTGACGCTATTAATTTCATAGTAAGTACCTTGTTTTAAGCGAATTCGGCGCAAGCTGTCTGGCGTGCACCATTGGCGGCTTGTGCGAAGGCTTCGATGCCGATGCGGCGAAACGTGGCGATAAAGGTCTCACCAGGCCTGCGTTCGCGGCGGTAGCTGTCAAGCACGGCCTCGATCACATCAGGCACTTCAGCCGCCTCAAACGAGGGGCCGACGACCTTGCCGGGGATCGGCGCGCCACTTAAGCTTGAACCATCGGATCCGCCCAGCGACACCTGGTACCACTCCTGGCCGTCCTTGTCCACGCCCAGAATGCCAATGTGGCCGCTGTGGTGGTGGCCGCAGGAGTTCATGCAGCCGCTGATGTGCAAATCGATTTCACCCAGGTCGTGCAGCTCGTCCAGATCCTGGTAGCGCTGGTGAATAGCTGCGGCGATCGGTATCGAGCGGGCATTGGCGAGTGCGCAAAAATCGCCACCGGGGCAGGCAATCATGTCGGTCAACAAGCGGATGTTGGAGCGCGCCAGGCCAACTTTGCGGGCCGCGCGCCACAGATCAGGTAGCTGGTCGCAACGGACCCAGGGCAACAACAGGTTTTGATCGTGCGTCACCCGGACCTCCCCGGCTGAAAACAGATCGGCCAAGTCGGCTGCCGTATCGAGCTGACCGGCTGTGGCGTCACCGGGGGGTGGCCCAAGCGCTTGAACGACAGGGTCACAGCGCGCAAGTCGGGGTTCTTGTGGGGCGCGACGTTTTGTTTCAGCCAGCGGCCAAATTCGACGTCGTTCTCGGCGGTGGCACGCAGAATGTTGGCGACCTTCAGCGCTGAAGCTGCCTTCCCGCCGCTCAATGGGGGCGGTACAAACGATGCGGATACGCGGTCCAGTTCCTGTTGGGTGATGGTGTGCGGTGCGCCGTCGAGCTCAATGATTTGGCGGTATTCGGCTTCGACTTCGTCGGTGAAGCGCTGACCTTCGGCCTTGACCAGAATCTTGATGCGGGCCTTGTACAGGTTGTCGCGTCGCCCCCAGCGGTTATAGACGCGCATCACGGCTTCCAGATAGTTCAGAACCTGGTTCCAGGGCAGGAAGTCGCGGAGGGTGCTGGCAATCACCGGCGTGCGACCCATGCCGCCACCCACCAGCACCCGAAAACCGACGCCGCCGGTGCTGCCATCTTGCGAATACTCACCGTCAAGGTCGCGCAGCAGGCGCAGGCCAACGTCATGCCAGGCCGAGGCGGTACGGTCTTCCCGGGCGCCCGAAACGGCGATCTTGAATTTGCGCGGCAAGAATGCAAACTCGGGGTGCAGCGCGCTCCATTGACGCAAAATTTCGCAAAATGGGCGCGGATCGACCATTTCGTCCACCGCAATGCCAGCTCGTTCGTCGCTGGTGATGCTGCGAATGCAGCTACCGCTGGTCTGGATACCGTGCATATTTTCTGAGGCCAGCAGGTCCATCACGTCAGCGCTCTTGTCCAGTGGGATCCAGTTGAACTGCACGTTCTGGCGCGTGCTGAAGTGCGCATAGCCGGTGGGGAGATTGAGCGTGCCTAATTTGGCCTGGGTGCTCTGCGCTTGTTGGTAAACCTGAGCGTTGGGCTGGTCGTACTCGCGCGCAATTCTGGCCAGAACCCGCAGTTGCGCGCTGGACAATTCACCATACGGCGCTGCCACCCGCAGCATCGGCGCGTAGCGCTCGACGTACCAGCCGTTTTGCAGACGCAGCGGGCGGAAATCGTCGTCGCTGAGTTCTCCACTCAGGTTGCGCTCCAGTTGGTCGCGGTACTGCGCAGCGCGCTGCTTGACGAACTGGCGGTCGAAGTCGGTGTATTGGTACATGCTTGATTCGAATCAGTTGAGGTTTGAACGCTTGAGGACCGCGCGGGTGAACATGGCGGACAGCAGATCGGTGCCGACGGCCAGCCCGGAAGAAAAATCGGCAAAGATAAACGCAAAGTGATGCATAGGCGCCGACTCTAGTGGCGCATCTTTATATTGCAAACTACATTTTTATGATGTCTATATGCAAAACAAATATAAAGAAAAAAATGGCAGCGTCAAGCCAGCCATTCCGACCGTAGGGTGTCGCTAAAGAGCTGAAGGCATCTGGCGGCATCCACCTGCATGCAGACTTGGGCCAAAGGCAGGCCCGGCTCCCATCCGGCTTGCGGATAGTTGAGAAAATATCGTTGATTCAATATCGTCTGGCCTTGCGCCAGTCCCTCGGTAGCGACGCGAACAACACCTTGTGTCAATGTGAATAATTCAGGTTGCACCAGGTAGATGAAGGCCAGCACGTCGTGCGCAAAGCAGCCGGGTTCTTGCGTTATATGGGCGTACAGGCCGGTGTAAAAATGGGCATAGAACGCCACTGCATGGGCCAGCGTGTCGGTGGCTTTGTGCTGCTGATGCCGGGCGAGCTGCATCAACATCGACAGCGGTACCCGCACCCGGTGCGTCACATCCAGCCCGACCATGGTGAGCTTCCAGCCGGCCGTGAACACGCGGTCGGCGGCGTGCGGATCGTTCCAGATATTGGCCTCGGCTACGGGTGACACATTGCCGGGTTCCAGAATCGTGCCACCCAT
>JADGRK010000062.1 GCA_017880985.1 Rhodoferax sp.
GATTGACGCCGCCTGCGAACTTGACGGCTATGCCAGTGACATCACCCGCAGCTTCCCCGCCAACGGCAAGTTCAGCGCTCCCCAGCGCGCGCTCTACGAACTGGTGCTGGCCTCACAAGAGGCAGCCATTGCCGCCACCAAAGCCGGTGCCCGTTTTACCGATCCGCATGAAGCGAGCGTCAGGGTGCTCTCGCAGGGCATGCTCGACCTCAAACTGCTCGACAAAGACAAGGTCGGCAGCCTCGACGACGTGATCGAGAAACGTGCCTATTTTCAGTTCTACATGCATCGCACCGGCCACTGGATTGGCATGGACGTGCACGACTGCGGTGCCTACACCGAGCCTTCGGAGATTGGCCAGACCAGTGTGCGCAAGGACGCGCTGACGGGCGAAAACATCGTTGATCGGCCGGCGCGAATCCTGCAAGCCGGCATGGTGCTGACCATCGAACCCGGTATCTACGTGCGACCCGCGCCAGAGGTACCCGAGCAGTTCCACAACATCGGCATCCGGATTGAAGACGATGCCATCGTGACGGACACTGGCTGTGAGCTGATCAGCCGCGGCGTGCCGGTGAGCGTGGCAGAGATTGAGGCCCTCATGCGAGGCTGACGTTGGTGACTGACGGGCAAGCGAATCTTCCAGAATTACCGAGGAAGAATGATGCAGTCGAACCACCGACACTCGATCTGAGGCTGCTAGACTTTAATGATGAAAACAATTTTCTGGTTAATTCTGGTCTGGCTTGTCGCCACAACGACCCTGACGAGCGCCAAAACCCCAGGCGAAGTTGAAGTCGGTGGCACGCTGCGTGAGGCCACCATGCAGGGGCTGTCCGGCCCGTCGCGCAAATTGTCGGAGTTTCGCGGCAAGCCCTTGATCATCAACGTCTGGGCCAGCTGGTGCGGGCCGTGTCAACAGGAAATGGGGTCACTGGAGAGATTGGCACGTAGCAAGGGAGGCAAGCAGTTCATCGTGATCGGCATTTCGACCGATGACTACCCTGAGGCGGCTCAGGCCTTCCTGAAGCGGTACCGGACCAGCTTCAGCCATTTCATTGACAACCGACTGTTGCTGGAAAACATGCTGGGCGCGGATCATCTGCCCCTGACCCTGCTGGTGGATGCGCAGGGCCGTGTGCTTGGCAAATACGTCGGGGCCAAAGAATGGGACAGTCCGGAGGCCTTGAAAATAGTCGGGAAAGCTTTTCACATCAACCTGTGAGCGGAGGGTGGCCGCAGATTTGATCGCAGGCTTACTTACGTTGCCCTTGATTCAGCGCCAGGCTCACATCGCGCTGATTCAGGCCGTACATGTCTGCAAACTCAGCCTCCGTCTTGCCGCTGCTCGCAAACGCCCGGCGCAGGGCCTCTTGTTTGGCCAGCTTTTGGTCGTACTCCGCGAAGCCCTCTTCCAGCAGGGTGTTGGCCACCGCATCTTTGGTCTGGATTCTGGCCAGGTACTCCTGGCGCGTCAGGCCAGAGGCCTCAAAAGCCGCGATCAGCCGCGCCCGAAACTTGGGTCGCAAGTCTTCCTGGGTGCGGCCCTGGCGACGGCGGAACAATTCCAATAGCGCCAGGCAAACATGCTCGGGTGCCACGGCTTCAACGGCAACGCCCTGCAGGTCGTGCCGCTGTTTGCCCGCAGCCACACTTTGCAGGTAGCGCGTTGACCGCGTATGCCAGCCCAGGGCGGCTTTGAGCGCATCACGTTCGAACTGCTCGGGATGACGCGCCAGCAACTCCTGAAAAATCCCCAGCTTGAGCGGCAAAAACTCGGCGCCAAACAGATGCGGATAGAACTCAAATAGTTTTTCAAGAACCGGTTGAACCAGGCGTACACGCTCGGGCTTGCCGGAGCGGTCGATCGGTGGCGTAGGTTCACTGGTGGGAACGGTTGCGTCGGATAGGGTATCGGTCATGGGCTAGATCGTTGGAGTCATTGGGTGAGCGCCTGATTGTCAATCAAGTGAGCATGACATCAGCCGTTGTGGCACAGATTTCTCGCTTTCTTCTCACTTTCGCGGGGTCGACCGATGACGCTGTCGTGCTAGAGCGTCCCATCCCGCTTGAATCGCTCCGTCGCCGCCACTAGCGCGCTGGCAATACCGGGCTCAAAAGCGGCGTGCCCGGCGTCTTCAATCATTTCAAAACGGGCTTCTGGCCAGGCCTGGTGCAGCCGCCAGGCGGATCGAGGCGGACAGACCACATCGTAGCGACCCTGGATGATGACCGCAGGCAAATGGCGGATGCGTTCCACGTTGCAAATCAATTGGTCGTCGGTCAAGAAAGCATCATTCAAAAAATAATGCGCCTCCAGCCGACCCAGCCCCAAGCCGACCGCCTCCGAGCCAAATTCCTCGGCTACTTCGGGGTGCGGCAGCAGGTGCGTGCGGCCTGCAAGTTCTGAGTTGCGTCAATGCTGAACAGACGCTCGGCATAGGCCTTCAGCAGGTCGCCCCGTTCGGACTCCGGAATGGGGCCACGAAGCGGGCATGCTCTTGTGGAAAGAACCAGCGCACGCCGTTCAAAAACCAGTCGATCTCGCTCTGGGTGCGCTTCACCATAAGCCAGCGCCAGCGTCGAACCCCAGGAGCCACCAAACACCAGCCATTGCGCAATGCCCAGCATCTTACGCAGGCACTCGATGTCTTGGATCAGCAATTGCGTCGTGTTATTGCGGTACTCGCCGAGCGGACTCGACCGCCCGGCGCCGCGTTGATCAAACAACACGATGCGATAAAACGCCGGGTCAAAGAATTGCCGATGTTTGGGCGACAATCCCGCGCCCGGCCCGCCATGCAGAAACAACGCCGGCACACCGTTGGGGTTGCCACATTCTTCCCAGTAAAGGGTGTGCAAATCATCGACCTGCAAGCGCCCACTGCGGTAAGGCTCAATGGCGGGGTACAACGGGCTCGCGGGTTTGAATTCGGTCATGGGCTGGGGTCTTTGTTCTGGCAAGCGGGCATTTTGCGCCGCCAGCAAAACAGGAACAAGTTGCCGACAGGATGCGCGGCATCTACTCAACTCACTTCTACGCATATTCACCTACTGGGGTTTGTAGTGTCAGGGAATACAATTTCTCTCATATAAGACGCTGACAGGAAGTCCTTTCGGTCATACTGGTTACAGTGGTTAGAGCAGGAGAAAATAATGCCCCATACAGTGGACAACCCCGAAGATAAACGCGCCGAGTTGCGCCGTGCGGCCCTCGAATACCACGAGTTCCCGACCGCGGGCAAAGTCTCCATTGCGGCCACCAAACAGTTGATCAACCAGCATGATCTGGGCTTGGCCTACACGCCTGGCGTGGCCTTTCCGTGCGAAGAAATCGTCAAGGACCCGAACAACGCGTACAAGTACACCAGCCGTGGCAATCTGGTGGCCGTTGTGACCAACGGCACGGCGGTGCTGGGCCTGGGCGACATTGGCCCGCTGGCGGGCAAGCCGGTGATGGAAGGCAAGGGCGTGCTGTTCAAGAAGTTCGCCGGTATTGATGTGTTTGACATCGAGATTGACGAAAAACACGACCTCGACAAGCTGGTGGACATCATTGCCTCGCTGGAGCCGACCTTTGGTGGCATCAACCTCGAAGACATCAAGGCACCCGATTGTTTTTATGTCGAGCGCAAGTTGCGCGAGCGCATGAAGATTCCGGTTTTTCACGATGACCAGCACGGTACCGCGATCACGGTCGGTGCGGCCATTCTCAATGGTTTGAAGGTAGCCGGCAAAGATCCGGGAACCGTCAAGCTGGTCACCTCTGGCGCGGGGGCCGCCGCGCTGGCCTGCGTCGGGTTGCTGGTCAAGCTCGGCTTTCGACGTGAGAATGTGTGGGTCACTGATCTGGCCGGCGTCGTCTATGAAGGTCGCACCGAGCTGATGGACGCAGACAAGATTATCTATGCCCAAAAAACATCGGCCCGCACGTTGCGTGAAGTGATTGAAGGCGCGGACGTTTTCCTGGGACTGTCAGCCGGTGGCGTGCTCAAGGGCGACATGGTCGAAAAAATGGCGCCCAAGCCGATCATTTTTGCCTTGGCCAACCCGACCCCAGAGATCACGCCCGAGGAAGTGAAAGCGGTGCGCAGTGACGCCATTATTGGCACCGGTCGCTCTGACTACCCGAACCAGATCAACAACATTTTGTGCTTCCCTTATATTTTCCGGGGCGCACTGGACGCGGGTGCCTCCACCATCACGGTGGAGATGGAAATGGCCGCCGTGCATGCGATTGCCGATCTGGCCCAGGCCGAGCAAAGCGAAGTGGTGGCTGCCGCCTATGCCGGTGAGCAACTGGCCTTTGGGCCGGAGTACCTGATTCCCAAGCCGTTTGATCCACGCCTGATGATCAAGGTGGCGCCTGCCGTGGCGCAGGCCGCGTTTGATAGTGGTGTGGCGCTGCGTCCAATCAAGGACATGGATGCCTACCGCGAAAAGCTGCAAAGCTTTGTCTATGCCTCGGGAACCGTGATGAAGCCGATTTTTGCTGCGGCCAAGAAGGCCCTCAAAAAACGCGTTGCCTACGCCGAGGGCGAAGATGAACGCGTGCTGCGCGCCGCCCAAATTGTGGTGGACGAAGGGCTGGCCATGCCCACGCTGATTGGTCGCCCGCTGGTGATTGCCGAGCGCATCAAAAAATTTGGCCTGCGGCTGGCACAAGACATCGACTACAGCGTCGTCAATGTCGAGCAGGATCACCGCTATCGTGATTTTTGGCAGACCTATCACCGCATGACCGAGCGCAAGGGCATGACCGCCCAGGTTGCCAAGATCGAGATGCGCCGACGCCTGACACTGATTGGCAGCATGCTCTTGTACAAGGGCGACGTCGATGGGCTGATTTGCGGCACGTGGGGCACCACGGTCATGCACCTGCAGTACCTCGACCAGGTGATTGGCAAGCGCGCCGGCGTCAATACCTATGCCTGCATGAATTGCCTGTTGCTGCCTGAGCGGCAATTGTTCATCGTGGATACCCACGTCAATTACGACCCGAGCGCCGCGCAGGTGGCAGAAATTACCACGCTGGCGGCCGAAGAAATGATGCGTTTTGGCATCCGGCCCAAAGCCGCCTTGCTGTCGCATTCCAACTTTGGCAGCAGCAACCAGCCCAGCGCCCTGAAAATGCGGGAGGCGCTGGACCTGTTGCGGGTCCAGGCACCATGGCTCGAGGTGGACGGTGAAATGCATGGCGACGTGGCGCTGGATGGCAAAGCGCGTGCCGAACTCATGCCCAGCAGTACCCTGGCGGGGGACGCCAACCTGCTGGTGTTGCCAAATATTGATGCCGCCAATATTGCCTACAACCTGCTTAAAACGGCAGCCGGTGGCAATATCGCGGTAGGCCCGGTGCTGCTGGGCGCGGCAAAACCAGTGCATATCCTCACGGCCAGTACCACCGTGCGCCGGATTGTCAATATGACAGCATTAACCGTCGCTGATGCAAATGCCACTCGGTAGCCAAGATAACATAAGTGTGCACTAACTTATAAGGGTTTTTGCCTTTTTGTGGATGCCTATTTATTGGGCAGTCGCTTGCATTATTGCCGCAAATACGCGACACTAGCCGCTCTGAGATTTACGGGTTAACCCGGAGTGTTGTGAGAGGTACTTTTTGATGTCGCGTTTCAGGAGCCTAAAGTCAGTACTTACTGGCTTTGTGCTTTTAGGGGCTGTTGCCGCAGGTAGCGCGCTGGCCAGAGCGCCCGCTTTGGGAGAGACTTCAGTCACGATATCGGTGGCCGAGTTACCCAGGCAAGGTGCGCAAACCTATCAGCTGATCCGGCAAGGTGGTCCGTTTGCAGGTGAAAAGGACGGGGTTGTGTTTGGCAATCGTGAGCGATTGCTGCCAGCCCAAAAGCGCGGTTACTACCGTGAATACACCGTCACAACTCCCGCTTCGCGTGACCGGGGCGCCCGGCGCATCGTGTGCGGTGGTCAACCCAAAGCGCCCGACGCTTGTTATTACAGCGCCGATCACTACGCGAGTTTTCGCAAGATCGTGCCCTGAATTTGATTTATTACTTTTAAAAAGTAAAGTGAGAATGAATATGTTACTTGATCATGAAACAGCAGCACCCCAGCGTGTTGCGACGGACGTACCGCTGCGCAACGTACGGCCTAATATCGTGCAGTCGATCCGGGCTTTTCGGGTGCAGGAGCTGCAGGAGGCGGCTCAGTCCCTAGGCCAGCATTTTTTGTACGCCAACGTGGCGAATGCCCAGACCAAGCAGGACGTGCTGGACCTGATCGGCCAGCAATTCATGCTATCTGTGCATGTTGGGAAGAATTTTGATGCGCTGTATGACAGCATGACAGACCCGCTGCACAAGTCTGGCCCGCAGCCTGGCTTTATTGTGGTGCTGGAACATATCCCGGCCAATGGCAAGTTCGACAAGGAAGCTCGCGAGCAGTTGCTTGATATCTTCCGGGACGCCGCTGACTACTGGGGTGATCGAAAAATCCCGTTCCGATGTTTCTATTCTTTTCTGTAGCCCGTTCTGCACACACCAGCCAAGCAGAACGGGCGAACCAGGCAAAAAGCACAAGCACAGACTCTGGCCACCAGACCGTGCCCGGCATCGAACTCACCACAGAGTCTGGTGAAAAAATGCCGACCGATAAACTGTTGGATGTATCGCCCCTGGCGCTGCGCATGAGTAGCCCCTTCAACGCCGGATATTGGATGGCCGCCGCCTGATTGGGTCAAGCGCCAATGTAACAAGAACAGGCCCGTTGACGGGCCTGTTCTTATTTCTGTGCGAGACGCGTCAGCGGATCGCTACTGGTTGTTGTCTCAGGCTTTGACAGCGTTGTGCGCATCCTTCTTGAGGGCGATCGTCAACAGCAGTGATGCGTCTTCTATGCTGCGCAGTGCGTGCATTTCGTCGCCGGAGACATGAATGAGCTGACCGGCCGCAAGCTGTCGCACACCCGCCGCGCAGGTAAACGAGATGCGGCCTTCAATGCACTGCAGCGTGATTGCTCCCGCCACGACGTGCGCTGGCGTCTCGTCACCGGCCAGCAGCACAACGCGGATCACTTCAAGATCGCCAGACTTGAACAGGGCATGGGTACGCGTCGTCACAAGCGCCGCACCGAGCGGCTGCACATCAATCACGTCGCCAGATAGCGCATGGGAAATGGCCATGGTAATTCTCCTGCCTTCATCGCGCACGACGGGCTGCCATGCGCTTGCAGGCACTATACGTGCAACGGCACTACTTGGTCACCTCGTGGCCGATGACGCCGCCGACCGCAGCCCCAGCGGCAGTTCCCAAAACACCACCACCCGTTGCATTACCCACAACGCCGCCGATGACGGCACCGGTTGCCGTGCCTTTTTCTTGATGGGTCATCCCGGCACAGCCACCCAGAATGATCAGGGTTGCTGCTGCAAGCATGCCGACAGAATATTGACGAATGGATTTCATTTGGTTTCCTTCAGGTTGAAAAAACTGGTTAAAGGGAATCAGCACCCGATCAAATGCGACTCAGGACTTGCCAAAGCGAGCCGTTGCATCCTTGATGCAGTTGCCCTTCGCATCACCTGCCAGGGCGTTACATTTTTCTTTGGCCAAGGCATAGTCGGCGACGCGCTTTTCTGAGGCCGCGTCGTTACGCGCATCAGCGCTTTGTTGGCTGGCCCTGGATTGGGCGTTGGAAAACTCGTCGGCTGCGACAATTTGGGCTTTGACAGACTTTTCATCAGCGGATACATGTGCGGCAGCAATCTTCTTGTGCGCCTTGGCATTCGCCTTCGCAGCCACCACTGTGGCCTTGGCTTCCTTTACGCAGACATCCTTGACGTTACCGGCCTGGTCATCGCATTTTTGTTTGGTGACCAAATAATCAGCCTCGGCCCGAGCAACACGCACCTTATAGCTGGCGTTCTCTGAGGGCTGGTACTTTGCGTTCAGTTCTGCCGTTTCAACTTTTGCTTTGCCACTGGCCTCGGCTTTGCAGATATCACTTGCATTGCCAGACAGAGGCGCGCAAGCGCCCTTGGCAATCTTGTATTCGGCGGCAATCACATTTTTACCGGACTTGTATTGCTCTTGCGTCATGGCTTGCGCCATTGCGCCAACACTGAAAGCCAGGCCGATCGCCATGGCGAACACATTGATATTCAATTTCTTCATTTGTTTTTTCTTGGGTAAATAGATGACATTGACGGGCAAGAATTTCTGCCCTACTTCTTGATGCTCATTTCATTGCTGACGCTGCTCACGCCCGCAATTCCGCGGGCCACGTCGATGGCGCGGTCGATCTGGGCCTGGTTGTTAACGAACCCACTGAGTTGAACCACGCCCTCACGCGTGACAACAGCAATGTCCAGACTCTTGACGTTCGCATCGGCAAGCAGCGCCGCCTTGACCTGGGTCGTCACAATGCTGTCGTCAACTTTGTTGCCTATCGTTGTCGCCGCGCCCTTCAAACTCACTTTGTTGTCGATGCTCTTGACGCCCGTCACGGCTTGTGTGACTACGAGTGCCCGGTCGAGTTGTGACTGGTTGTCAACAAAACCGCTGAGTTGGACTTCGCCTTTGCGGGTTGTGACCTTGAAATCAAAACCCTTGATATCCGGATCGGCAAGCAGTGCCGATTTCACCTGGGTGCTGACGACGCTGTCATCAATTTCGGTCCCGATCGTCGTGCTCGGTGGCGGCGCACCGGTGGTGTCCGAAGACTTGTTGCAGCCAACGACAAAACCCGTGCAGACGCCCGCGAGCACGGTACTCAAAACAAGCATTCCAAATCTGGTTTTCATCTCAAAATTCTCCGTAATAGCAAACTGGGTAGCCAGTATTTGTTTCGCAACTACAACCATCTGCACTGGCTGTTTTCCTTGACACCAGTGAATTGTTGCCACTTCGTCGCAGACTCTCTGTGCGTTTGCGTACATACGATGCCAATGATTTGAATTAGTCTGCAACCGATCCATGAAACCCATCGCCGCGACAGCCGCGTCACCCGCAGCAATCACCCAGCCGACTCCGCAGGAACTGGCCTTGTCGGGTTGCTGGACGGCGCGCTCACTCGGTGTCATCGAACACCAGCTTGAATCGGTTCGCATTGCTGGCACGACGCCAACCGTTGCCGACGGCGCGGGCATTGAGGCGCTCGACACAGCGGGCGCGTGGGTGTTGCAAAAGCTGCTGCGGCGCCTGCGCGGCGAAGGTGTGACCGTGACGCTGCGTGGTTTGCGCCCGGAAAACGCCCGGCTACTGGAGGTGGTGGCGCAACAGGTCGCCGATCAGCCTGCGCCTGCCGCCAGCCCGTCCCCATCGTTTCTTGAACGCATCGGGCAAAGCAGCGCGAGCGCTTTAGAGCAGGCCTTTGCAATGCTCAGCTTCCTCGGGGAAAGTGCACTCTCTTTTTCCGGCAGTCTGGCGCACCCGACGCGCATCCGGTGGCGCCCCATCCTGTTCAACATTCGTACCGCCGGATTCGATGCACTGCCGATCGTCGGGCTGCTGTCCTTCCTGCTCGGGATCGTGGTCGCCTACCAGGGTGCCGATCAGCTCCGGCAATACGGTGCCAACATCTTTGTGGCCGATCTCGTCGGTCTGTCAATGCTGCGCGAGTTCGCACCATTGATCACCGCCATCATCATCGCCGGACGATCGGGCTCGGCCTATGCCGCGCAGATTGGCACCATGGCCGTGACCGAGGAGATTGACGCCATGCGCACCATCGGCATCGCGCCGCTGGAACTGCTGGTGCTGCCCAAGCTCATCGCGCTGTTGATCGCCCTGCCCTTGCTGACCGTCTTCGCTGACGTGCTCGGCGTGGCCGGCGGCATGATCATGGCGCGTGCGCAGCTCGGCGTCGGCCTTGTCGAGTTTCTCGACCGCTTCGTCAAGGCCGTCAGCATCACTTCATATGTGGTCGGCTTCGGCAAAGCGCCGGTGTTCGCCGCCATCATCGTGCTGGTGGGCTGCTTTCAGGGCTTTCGCACCAAGGGCGGCGCCGACAGCGTCGGGCGCCAGACCACACGTAGCGTGGTCCAGTCAATTTTCCTGGTGATCGTTGCCGACGCCCTGTTCTCCATCGCCTTCAGCGTGCTGGACCTCTGACATGCAGGG
>JADGRK010000063.1 GCA_017880985.1 Rhodoferax sp.
TCGTTTTCCCTCGCGTTCGACGTACTGGTTGATGGCCTTTCCTCTGGACAGCCGCCATTATTTTTCACTCCTTGTAGCGGACTTCCTTCTGGTGTCGCAAAGCCAAGATGGTCGCTACATTGCCGGCATAGCGATACAAAGCAATATAGCCGCTGTCGCCAAAGTCGATCATCCATTCCCGATATTCCGGATCCATATCTTCCATTGGTCTACCGATTCCCGGCTGCTGCGCTAGAACCCTCACGCCTTCTCTGATCTTCTTCACAGCACGTTTGGCCGCGTCGATGTTTTTTATTGCAAGAAAGCGATAGACGCGCTGGACATCAAGCAGCGCACCCGGCGACCAAATCAAACGTGGCATTCAGGCGGCTCCACGTCTTGGCCATCTTCCAGTTTTGCAAGCCAGGCATCGGCCTCTTCCAGAGTCACATGCAAGCCGTTGGCTTGATACTCGTTCCATGCCTGGATGCCAGCTTGCCGAAATGTTTCTCGTTTTTCCTCGCGTTCGACGTACTGGCTGATGGCCTCGCGCATCAGCCAGTGCGAAGTGCGGTGGCGTGCTTCAGCAAGTCGCTTTACCCGATTTCGGGTGTCTTGGTCGATCTTGATCGCGATCGGGCGGGTGGCGACGCCAGTCATGTCGTTCTCCAGTTGAGTATAAACAGGTAATACCTTACCATAAACGCGTTGTGTGTGTCGTTGCCAAGAGGGAGAGCGGGGCAAACCGGGGGCTAGAAACCCTCAAGCCGCCTTCAGCTCAACTTGTTGATCGACAAAGTCATATTCATAGGTAAAGCGTTCATTCTTGCGGAATTTGAAATCGCTCAGTTGCACCAGTTTTGGATTCTTTGTAAAGCTGATGCCACCATCGTGGTACATGCCATAGGCTTGGCCGTGGATGCGGAACTGGTTCAAATGTTCGTCGCTCCAGCCGAAGGCAATTTGCAGTGTGTAGTGCAAATCAGCAATCGAGCTGTCGCTGCGCACCAACAAGCGGCGCCAGATCATTGGGCTGATTTGACGAATCCACACGTGAAGTTGGTAGATTTCCACCTTGGACGTTGCCATAGCAGCCTCAGTTTAGCGAGTCACCGTCAAGAAGCGACGCGGTCCGAAAAATTGACGGTCAAAGCTTCAGCCCCCGGTTTGCCCCGCTCTCCCTCTTGCTCTTAAAAAGTCATTTCGGTAAGAGGCAGAACGTCGACGCCACGACGTGCCAGTTCCTCGCGAACCTTTCCAGCGAGCGCAACCGCGGTCGGTTCATCACCGTGTATGCAGAACGTTCGAATGCGCGATGGCAGTCGCTTGCCCGAAAGGGTGATGATGGCCTGCTCCTCAATAAAAGACATGACTTGTCGCACGGCGACGTCCGGGTCACGGATGATCGCGTTGTCGAGCGTGCGTGATGTCATCAGTCCTGAGTCGGCATAGGTACGGTCGATGCATGCTTCTTCGGCAACTCGAAGACCCGCGGCGTGTCCTGCAGCGACCATTTCGGAGCATGCGTTTGCCACGAAGATTAAGTCAACATCGGCGGCGCGGATTCCTCTGGCGATTGCAGTGGCGATGTCGCGGTCGACGTGCGCCATGTTGTTGAGCGCACCATGTGGCTTTACATGCGTCACTTTGGTGGATGCGGCATGGGCAATCGCTTGAAGCGCACCGATCTGGTAGGTGATCATGTATTCGATTTCGCGCGCATTCATCTTTATCTGGCGGCGGCAATTCTGGATCGACCGGGGCGGCACGTTTACCGACGTGAGAACCTAGCATTCATGCGCGTTGCAGCTCAATATGTGATCCTCGCCAGCGCACCCATAGTGCCAAATGTCGGATTAGCCGAAGGCGTAATCCGACCTATGCGGTCAGCGTAGCCTCGACCAGCTTGGACCAATAGGTGGCGCCGATGGGTAGCAAGGCATCGTTGAAGTCATAATTGGAATTGTGCAACTGGCACGGCCCCATGCCGTGATACATATCCATGCGATGCGCACCATCGCCATTGCCGATAAACAAATAAGTACCGGGCACTTTTTCCAGGTAAAAGGAAAAGTCTTCGGACCCGGTAAATGGTGGAATCGCGCGGTCGACATGATCGGCGCCGAAGATCTTTTCGGCCAGATCCGCAGCGAACCCGGTTTCCTTGGGCCAGTTGATCAGTGCTGGATAACAGCGCACAAAATCCAGCTCGCCAGTGGCCCCATAAGCTTCACAAAGCTTGGTCACAATGCGGCGCATATTGTGTTCCATAAGATCAAGCACCTCGACACTGTAGGTTCTGACCGTTCCGCGAATCACGGCCTGCGCCGGAATCACGTTGTAGGCGTCACCCGCATGTATCTGGGTAATCGACAACACGGCCGTGTCGATCGGATTTTTATTACGCGTGATAAGGCTCTGCAAAGCCTGCACCATTTCTGTGGCGATCATGATGGGATCTACGGAATGGTGCGGCTGTGCCGCATGGCCGCCCACGCCATTGATCACGATATCGAAGCGGTTGCTCGACGCCATGGTTGGCCCGGAACGAAAGCCAAAGACCCCGGTAGCCATGCCGGGCATATTGTGCATGCCGTACACCACATCGCAGGGGAAGCGTTCAAACAAGCCATCGTCGATCATGGCTTTGGCGCCAGCGTTGCCGCCTTCTTCGGCCGGCTGGAAAATAAAATTGACCACGCCATCGAAATTCTTATGCTCGGCCAGGTACTGGGCCGCCCCTAACAGCATGGTGGTATGGCCATCGTGGCCACAGCCATGCATTTTCCCGGGATTCTTTGAGCAATGTGCGAAACGATTGTTCTCTGGCATGGGCAAGGCGTCCATGTCGGCGCGCAAACCGATGGACCGCGTGCTCGCCCCCGATCGCAACACCCCCACGACGCCCGTCTTGCCCAGGCCTGTATGTACTTCCAGGCCCAGCTCAGTCAGGCGTTTGGCCACCAGGGCCGAGGTTCGCTGCTCTTGAAACGCCAATTCGGGATGGGCATGAATATCGCGTCGGATAGCGATAAGTTCTTCGTGATTTCGTACGATGTCGGCTAATAAGCTCATGATTCTTGTCTCTTTGTAGGGGCAATCCCTTTTGTGGTCGCCCTGCTGAAATAATCCCGCTCATCACCGGGCTATGCCAATTGCGCCTTTACAAATTTGGCCAGATGCACCGCCAACAAACTTAAGGACTGCTGCAAAGCGTCAAAGCCTTGCGATTTTTCGTAGCTATCTTCATGCATATAGAGGCTGCGATTGACCTCGATTTGCAAACTATGGCGATTCTCGGCAGGGCGCCCGATACGGGCGATCAGCGCCACGCCTTTGAACGGATCATTGCGTGCCACCGTATAGCCACGCCCAATTAGAAAGGTTTCAATCGTCTCGACCAGTGCCGGATCACAGGTGATTCCATCGCGGTCTCCAAGCACAAAGTCGGCCAACTGCTTGTCGGTATCAATTTCCAGCACCTCGTATGAATTGGCCGGCATCGAGTGCAGGTTCAGATTCCAGATGCCGCAAAATTTCTCGTGGGCGGCCTCAATCTGCTGGCTTAATGCGGCATGGTACGGTTGATGAAAACTCTGGATGCGATTTTCGATCTCGGCCGCCCCAAGCTTGCGATCGTAAATGGCTTGCTGACGCGCAAGTCGCCAGATCAGGCCGTTGCCAAGACGCGTTTTCTCGGTAGGATGTAATTCAGTCGCCCAGGGTTCAGCGAGCATATTGCCGTCAACATCGGTGATCTCGCGGTTCGGGTCGATATACGTGCGCGGGAAATTGGCCGCCAACAAACAGCCCCCCACACCAGGAATAGCCCGCCAAAGTTCGTCCACATACGTATCTTCGCCCGAGCGCAGGATCGAGGCGGGCAGGCAACTTCCGAAATCACGGGGATAGATGACGCCGCTATGGGGCGAGTCGCAGACCAGCGGGATCACGCTATCGGTGGGCATCGACAAGACGAACGGATCAAAGTCTGAATCGGCAAATTTCATTTAACGGTTCCTTAATAATCGAGCCATAAGTCAAAATAATAAATCCAAAATATCGGGCGGCCTTATCCGCCTGCATTTACATGACATCATTTAAATGACAAGCGCTCATGTGGGTGAACCTTATCGGTTTGGCTGCATCGAGGTCATGTTCCACCACGTCAAGCACCGGACGCTCTTCGCGGCAGCGCGGCATGACGTGCGGGCAGCGCGGATGAAAAGGGCAGCCTGCCGGCGGATCGCTGGGCGAAGGCAGCTCGCCCTTGATCGGGTCGAACTGACGCCGCTCTGCCTGTAATCTGGGCAACTCTTTAATCAGTGCCTGCGTATAAGGATGATTGGCGGCCTTGAAAATGGTTTCGGTCGGCGCGATTTCAACAATCCGCCCCAAGTACATGATGGCCACGCGATCCGAAATATGGCTGACTACACCCAGATTGTGGCTAATGAAGAAATACGTCAGCGCGAATTCCTTGCGCAGGTCAATAAACAAATTCAAGACCTGGGCCTGGATGGACACGTCAAGCGCCGCCACTGCCTCGTCACAGACGATGACCGACGGCTTCAAAGCCAGGGCGCGCGCCACACCAACGCGCTGACGCTGCCCGCCCGAAAACTGGTGCGGGTAACGAAAGCGGTAGGCCGGGTCCAGGCCCACCTTCTGCATCAGTTCGCACACATAGGATTCTTTGGCGGCGCGGGCAATCATGCCATGCGCCAGCGGTGCCTCGCCAATGATGTCGATCACCCGCATGCGCGGGTTGAGCGAAGAAAAAGGATCCTGGAAAATCATCTGCACACTTAGCTCATATTCGCGCCGCGCGATGGTATCGAGCGCTGCGATCGAACGGCCCTTGTACAGGATTTCGCCACGCGTAGGCGCCAATATTCCCGCCAGCATGCGTCCTAATGTGGATTTGCCGCAACCCGACTCGCCCACTATGCCTATGACCTCGCCGGCGATAATATCCAGGTCGACGCCCGCCACCGCCTGCACGGGCTTGGGTGCAGAGCGCCCCTTCAGCAGGCGCCCTAGTTTTTCCACCATGTCTTGCGGCTGCACATAATGCCGCTCAAGCTGGCGTAGACTGAGAATCACGTCATTATTATCCCTGCTCATTTCTCTACCCCGCGATGCCAACAACTCACGCTATGCGCGGGTGCTACTTCCTCGAATACCGGTTCCTGAGCACACTGTGGCGTGGCGCGATAACAGCGTGTCCTGAAAGGGCAGCCTTCGGGCATGTTCAGCGGGGACGGTGTCGAACCGGGGATCTGGAACAGGTCCTCTCCCCGCGTGTCGAACGTGGGAATCGAGGCCATCAGGCCATGCGTGTACGGATGTTGTGCGGCACCGATGATGTCGGCGGTGGGGGCCGTCTCTACAATGCGGCCGGCGTACATCACCGCCAGACGATCGGCCAGCCCTGACACTATCGCCAGGTCATGCGTAATCCACATCAGCGCCGTGCCCATCTCACGGCACAGCTTCTGCACTTCGTACAGAATTTGCCCTTGTATCGTCACATCCAGCGCAGTCGTGGGCTCGTCAGCAATAATCAGTTTAGGGGAATTCAACAAGGCAATGGCGATCGCAATGCGCTGGCGCATACCTCCCGATAAATGATGAGGATAGACACGCATGCGTTCTTCGGGAGCCGTAATCCCCACCTTGCCCAGCACGTCGATGGAACGCGCGCGCGCTGCCGCCCGCGAAACCGACTCGTGCGCCTGCACCGTCTCGATCATTTGCGTATCGACGCGCAAGGTAGGATTCAGGGTCATCATCGGATCCTGAAATATCATCGCCATAGCATTGCCACGCAACGCGCGATATTCCTTCGCCGATAAGGTCTGCAAGTCGCGGCCATCAAAAAAAAGACGATCGGCCTGTACCCTGCCAGGCTTATCGACCAGGTTCATAAGAGAAAAACCAGTCATGCTTTTGCCCGAACCCGACTCGCCCACCAGCCCCAGGATTTCCCCTTGCTTTAGCTGCAAAGAGACGCCATCGACGGCCTTGACCACGCCGGCGCGCGTGTAGAACCAGGTTCTTAGTCCCTGGACATCAAGTAGCCATTGGCTGGAAGAGGCCGCCGCGTCTGTCTGCAAAAAATGCTCCTGCCTAAATCTCGTTGCGCGGATTGAGAATGTCGCGCAAATGGTCACCCACCAGGTTGATAGCCACTACCACCAGCGCTAGCGCGATGCCTGGAAAGAACGCAATCCAGTAGGTGCCCGACATCATGAATTCGAAACCGTTGGCAATCAGCATGCCCAGTGAGGGCTCGGTAACGGGCACACCCACGCCCAGAAAGGACAGGGTGGCTTCAAGCGCAATCGCATGCGCCAGATCGATGGTGGCAATCACCATGAGCGGCGGCATGCAATTGGGGAATAAGTGGCGCCACAGAATGCGCTGCCACGACAACGACATACAACGCGCCGCCTCGACATACTCCTTGTTGCGTTCGACAATGGCGGCCCCGCGGGCGGCGCGGGCAAAATACGCCCACTGCACCGCCACCAGCGCATAAATCACCTTGTCGACCCCTTTGCCCAGCACCGCCAGCAAAATCAGGGCCACCAGTATCGCTGGAAACGACAGTTGGATATCGACGATACGCATCAGCAGCGCATCAATGCGGCCACCAAAATACGCTGAAATCAGGCCCGCCGTCACCCCGATCACGAAGGCCACCGACACCGACACAAAGCCCACAATAAGGCTGGTACGCAAGCCATACAAAATGGCGGAAAAAACATCACGCGATTGGCCGTCAGTGCCGAGCCAGTGTGTCATCGCAGCGCTGCTGCTGACTGACCCGGGTGGCAGCTTGGAATCCATAATGGCGAGCGTGGCGATATCAAACGGATT
This sequence comes from Rhodoferax sp., assembly GCA_017880985.1. Classification (GTDB taxonomy): domain Bacteria; phylum Pseudomonadota; class Gammaproteobacteria; order Burkholderiales; family Burkholderiaceae_C; genus Rhodoferax. Next base: position 6,865 of record JADGRK010000063.1, read on the forward strand.
TTGCGGCGCAATCCACGGCGCAAAAATCGCCAGACACAAGAAGAGCACCAGCAGGATCAGGCCCAGCACCGCCAGCTTGCTGGCAAAAAACTGCTCGGCGAATAATCGCAACATGCTTTCGCGCTTTGCCGGCACAGCCCGGGATTCAAGGGTGGTATTCGTTGTTGTCACGCGCGCGCCTCCAATCGCACGCGCGGATCCAGCAGGGTGTAGATAATATCGACCACTAAATTAAGCAGCGCCAGAAACACAACCGTCAACATCAGATACGCGACCACCACCGGCCGATCAAGTGTAATAATCGAATCGATCAGCAGTTTGCCCATGCCAGGCCAGGAAAAAACGGTTTCCGTCACCACGGCAAACGCAAAGACCTGACCATACTCCAGCCCCCCTATTGTGACGATGGGAATCAAAATGTTCTTCAGCAAATGCACACCCAGCACGCGCCTTTCGGACAAACCCTTGGCGCGTGCAAACTTGATGTAATCAAGGGGCAGACATTCGCGGGTGGCCGCGCGCGTCACACGTATGATCAAGGCACATTTAGCGGCGGCGATGGTGGCAACCGGAAGAATCAGGCGTTGCCAGCCCGCCCAGCTGAAAATACTCAGCTGAATTGGCCCGAATGCCTCGACCGGCCCACGCCCGCCCGCCGGCAACCAGCCCAACAACACGGCAAACACCATGATGAGCATCAGGCCCACCCAGAAGTTAGGCAGAGAGAAACCCAGCACCGAACTCGTCATGATGGAGCGTGCCCCGAAGCTTTCGGGATTAAGGCCCGCATAGATGCCCAGCGGCATACCAATCAACACCGACAACGACATGGCCACCGTGGCCAATTCCAGCGTGGCCGGCATGCGTTCAAGGATCAGGCGCATGGCGGGCTCGCCAGTTAAAAAGCTGTTGCCAAAGTCAAGATGGACCGCCGCCTTACCCAAAAAAATGAAGTATTGGTGCCACAAAGGCAGGTTCAGACCCAGCGACTGGCGTATCAACTCGCGCTCGGCCTCGGTCGCTTCGGGGCTGGCGAGCATGGAAACGGGGTCTCCAACCAGATAAAGCCCGGCAAACACCAGTGCCGACATGACCAGAACCACTCCAATGGTCTGGAGTAGTCGACGAATTATGCTGGACAACACCCTGTCAACTGCCCTTTACTTGGCCAGAGTCATGTCTTGAGCCAGCGTCAGTTGATCTGAGCGACCGCCGTAGCGCACGTCCTTCTTCATGGCCCAGACCGATAGTTCGAATTGCAAGGGCAAAATAGCGTACTCTTCCATCGCCATATTCGCCGCGCGCTGCAGCATTTCGGAACGCTTGCCATCGTCCTGTGTTTTGGACGCATCGATGACCAGGCGGTCGAGCTCGGGGTTGGAATAATGGCTCCAGTTGGTCGTGCCCAGGCCCAGCTTGGGATCATGGCTGACGACGAGTGCCATGAGCGGATGGATCATTTCGCCGGTGATGGCCGCCCAACCCGCCAGGTAGGTGCTGAACGAATAGCTGTCGCGCTTTTTGAAGAACACCGGTGGCGCCATGGTTTCGACATCGGTCTTGATGCCTATTTGTGCCCACATGGATGCCACGGCTTGCGCGATGCGCTGGTCGTTGGTATAGCGACCAGCGGGTGAGCCCATGGATAGCGAGAAGCCCTTGGGGTAGCCGGCGGCGGCCAGCAGTTCTTTGGCCTTGGCCGCATTGGCGGCAGGCACCGTCGAATATTTTTTGGACGCGCCAAAAGCCGGGTAGGCCAGCAAATTAGCGGCCGGCTGGGCGACCCCGTCCATGATGCGTTCGACGATGGCCTTGCGGTCTATCGCCAGTGACAAGGCCTCACGTACCCGCTTGTCGGTCAGGGGGTTCTTGCCTTCGGTGCCTGACATGCCGGGAGGCACTTCCTTTGACTGGTTCAAAGCCACGTAAATCACGCGCACCGAGGTGGTTTCCTGGATGTGCAGCTTCTTATCTTTGTTGAGCTTGGGCAGGTCATCCGTCGGGGGATTTTCAATCACGTCAACGTCGCCTGCCAGCAAGGCCGCGACCCGTGCCGCCGGATTCGAGATAGGGCGGTATATAACCTTATCCCAAGTCGGTTTGTTACCCCAATAATTCGGGTTGCGATCGAGCACGATCTCGGCGCCGCGCTTCCAGGATACGAATTTGTACGGGCCGGTGCCGATCAGGCCATCACCGCGATTCAATTCAACTGTGGTCTTGCCTTCGGGAGCCGGTCCGGATGCCGCTTTTTTGGACATGATGGGCAGCGCGGATAAATTGGCCAGCAAGACGGGCGACGGGCCCTTGGTGGTGATTTTGACCGTTAGTGGATCGACCGCCTCGACCTTCTCAACCGAGCCTAAATACAGGGTGTAAGAGGAGGGGCTATTCGGAACCTTGGGTACGCGGGCATAGGTGAAGAGCACATCGTCGGCGGTAAAAGGTGAGCCATCGGAGAACTTCACGTTAGGGTGCAATTTGAACAGCCACACATTGCCGTCGACCGTCCAGGACCCGGCCAGAGACGGGATCGGCTTACCCGTGGAGTCGGTGCGCACCAGTGGATCGAATATGGTTTCCGACAACTGTATATTGGGTGTGAGCGAATGGAATTGAGGATCCATCGAGCTAGGTTCGGAACTCAGCGCGATCGTCAAATCACGCGCTTGCGCCATGCCACCCACGCTGAGAAAACCAAGCGCCGTCGCTGACAACAGGATTGTTTTGTGAATTAACTTCATTGTCATTGCCCTATATAAAGAAACGAACCCACAAGAGCCTTTCAAGTCAAGCAGTGCGACTTGAACTGATTCTAGCGCTCGAACGGCGAATGAAATATCCCGTGGCACAATGAACCATTACATAGTCGGCCCTGCAAAACCCCGTCAACCCGCATGAACACTAGCTTTTTTGTATAAATCGTGTGCACCAAATCCCCCAAGAAACGTTTTATAGAGAGTTGATTTCTGAGAGATTTGATGATGCAGCCGTTAGACTTTTTCCGCAGCCGAATTGACGCCATGATCAATTTGAACGATCCGTTGGCCATACTGGCAACCCGCTTGCCATGGAAGCAGATGGAAGCAGCTGTGTCGCAAAAGTTCGAGCACCAGAATCGCGCCGGTCAAATCCACAAAGACCAGGACATGTTTGGCACTACCGAAACATTGACGGGCGCAGGTCGCAGCAACGCCGGACGACCCA
>JADGRK010000064.1 GCA_017880985.1 Rhodoferax sp.
CCGGCGGCACTTGCAGACACCTTTCTCTCCCTTTCCTCCCGGTTGTTTCTGTGAACCTTGAACCCTGGCTGATCGTTGAACTTGCCACGCTCGGTCTGGCCACCGGCTTTTTGGCAGGCTTGCTGGGCATCGGCGGGGGCATGTTGATGGTGCCCTTCGTCACCATCATTCTTTCAGACCGTGGTGTCGCGCCTGACCTGTCGGTAAAAATGGCCATTGCCACGTCCATGGCGACCATCATTTTCACGTCGATTTCGAGCGTGCGCGCTCATCACAAACGCGGTGCCGTGCGCTGGGATCTGGTTAAAGGCCTGGCACCCGGCATTGTGCTTGGCGGTGCGATCGCAAGTCTGGGGGTTTTTGGGCTGCTCAAAGGTTCCTGGCTGGCGCAGTTTTTTGCGGTATTTGTGAGTTTCTCTGCGACCCAGATGTTTCTGGACAAAAAGCCCGTCCCGACACGACAGGTGCCCGGTACCGGTAGTCTGGTGGCTGCCGGTAGCGTGATCGGCTTTTTGTCGGGACTGGTGGGTGCCGGTGGCGCCTTTGTGAGTGTGCCCTTCATGACCTGGTGCAATGTGGCGATTCACAACGCGGTGGCCACTTCAGCCGCGCTCGGATTTCCGATTGCACTGGCCAACGTGGTCGGTTACGTTATCAGCGGTCAAAGTGTGCAAAACCTGCCGCCGCATTCGTTTGGCTACGTCTGGCTACCCGCACTGGGCGTGATTGCAAGTTGCAGCGTCCTCACCGCCCCACTGGGTGCCCGCGCCGCGCACAAACTGCCGGTGAAACCACTCAAGCGCGTGTTTGCCAGCATCCTCTACCTGCTGGCCGCCTATATGCTCTACAAAGGTCTCACCAGTGCGTGACGCCGCGCGCGTCTCTCGCGAGCAGACTGGCTGACTCAAGAGTTCCGGCATCAACCGGTGTCAGCTGATCCTTTTCGTTGGACAATTGCGTGGTCCATCGCAACCGGAGTTTTCAATGATCGATCTGTATTACTGGCCTACCCCCAATGGCTGGAAAATTTCCATCATGCTCGAAGAATGCGCCCTACCGTATCGGCTGATTCCAGTAAATATTGGCAAGGGAGAGCAATTCGCGCCCGACTTTCTGGCGATCAGTCCCAATAACCGCATGCCCGCCATCGTGGATCACAAACCCAGCGGCGGCGGTGAGCCGATCGCCGTGTTCGAGAGCGGCGCCATTTTGATTTACCTGGCCGAGAAAACCGGGCAATTCATGCCCGGCGAGCTGCGCGCTCGCTATCAGGTCCTGCAGTGGCTGATGTGGCAAATGGGCGGCTTGGGCCCCATGGCAGGGCAAAACGGCCACTTCCTGCTCTATGCCCCGGAAAAAGTGCCTTATGCCATCGATCGATACGGCAAAGAAGTCAACCGGCTGTATGGCGTGCTCAATACCCAACTTGGCAAGACCGGCGCCTTCGTGGCCGGGCCCGACTACTCGATTGCCGACATGGCCATCTTTCCCTGGATTCGCACACATCGTGCGCAAAAGATCTCACTCCATGACTTTCCCCACATCGAGCGCTGGTACAACGCCATATTTCTGCGTCCGGCGGTCAAGCGTGGTCTTGAATTGTTCAAAGACCTGCGTGCAAACACGATGTCTGAAGAAGCCCGCAAGGCGCTATTTGGGCAGACCGCTCAAAGCGTGCGCGACGGTATTCACAAACTCAATTGAAAGCACTCAGTCATGATTGAATTCTTCTTTGACTGCTCCAGCCCCTGGACTTATCTGGCTTTTCACAACCTACAGCCCCTGGCCGCCGAGTTGAAGGAGCCGATTCGCTGGCGACCGGTGTTGGTGGGTGGCATTTTCAATGCCGTCAACCCCAGCGTTTACGCCATGCGCGACAACCCGGTGCCGGCAAAATGGGCCTACATGCTCAAGGATTTGCAGGACTGGGCGCGCGAGGCCGGCCTGAGGATCGTCATGCCACCCAGGGTGTTCCCGGTCAACAGCGTCAAGGCCATGCGTGGCTGCCTCTGGCTTGAGCCGCAAGGCAAGCTGCTGCCCTTTGCCACGGCCGTGTTTGAGGCCTACTGGGGGCGCGAAGAAGACATCTCAAAAGACGACGTGCTGCTCAAAATCTGCGAGCAGGTGGAAGTAGACGAAAAAGAATTTCTGGACGGCATTGCGCAGCCTGCCATCAAGGAGCAGCTCAAAGCCAACACCGAAGAAGTCATCCGGCGTGGCGGCTTTGGCTCGCCCACGATTTTCCTCGGCGAGGATATGTATTTTGGCAACGACCGTTTGTCACTGGTGAAGTCTGCGATCTTGCGAAGCCGCGTCACAACATCGTGACGGCACCGACACCGGCCCACGCCCAGGCGTTTGATGCGCCCTTCGTTTTTTCGGCTGAGGGCCACAAGTCGCTCTATTTCACGTTGGACCAACTGCAAAGTCGGATGAGCTGCGCGCAGCCAACCCAATTGGAGGTTGACTACACCCGCACCATGATGGGCTTCTTGTTGTTTGACAGCCAACCACGCCACATCACCATGATTGGCTTGGGCGGGGGCTCGCTGCTCAAGTTTTGTTACCGCCATCTGCCCGACGCCCAGTTGACCGTGATTGAGATCAACCCGGATGTGATTGCACTGCGCCAGGAATTTGAAGTGCCCGAGGACAATCAGCGCAGCACCATCGTTTGTGCTGACGGCGCCGACTTCATCCACGCAGCGGCATTGGACAGATCAGCCCGCTATGACGTTCTGCTGGTGGACGGCTTCAACAGCCAGGGACAAGCCCCCAGCCTGTGCTCGCAGACCTTTTACGACGACTGCTTTGCGGCGCTCTCACCGCAGGGGCTCATGGTGGTCAACCTGCATCACGACGATCCGAATCACCCGCTATTCACAGGCCGCATCAGGCAGGCATTTGACGACAATCTATTTGAAGTCGCCTCGCAGGAAAAAAGCAACAGCCTTCTCTTTGCGCGCAAAGGCCAACGAATTTCAGTGGACAGACTACGCCAGGCCGACCCCCTAAAAAACTTTGCCCCGGAAGTCCGCGCACAACTCGCGGGTGAGTTTGCGCGTATCTCCTGGATGATGACGCAACCGACTTAATGCAGCGGCACACCGGTCTTGGATTGCAAATCCTCAAAGGTCACGCCCGGCGCCATCTCAACCACCTTGAGGCCGTGCGGTGTCACGTCAAGCACCGCCAAATCGGTGATGATGCGGTCCACCACGCCCACCCCGGTGAGGGGCAGCGTGCAGTTCGGCAATATCTTCAAATCAATCGTGCCGTCTTTCTTCTTTGCCACGTGCTCCATCAGCACAACAACGCTCTTGACACCGCCCACCAAATCCATCGCGCCACCCATGCCCTTGACCATCTTGCCGGGGATCATCCAGTTGGCCAGATCGCCTTTTTCACTCACCTGCATGGCACCCAGAATGCTCAGATTGACCTTGCCGCCACGAATCATGGCAAAGCTGTCGTGGCTGCCGAAGATGCTCGATCCGGGCAGTGTCGTCACAGTCTGCTTGCCGGCATTGATCAGGTCGGCATCGACCTGGTCTTCGGTCGGGAACGGGCCAATGCCGAGCATGCCGTTTTCGCTTTGCAGCCAGACCTCGATGTCGGGTGACACAAAGTTGGCCACCAGCGTCGGCAAGCCAATTCCGAGGTTGACGTAAAAGCCGTCCTGCAATTCCTCGGCCGCTTTAGCCGCCATTTGTTCGCGTGTCCAGGCCATGATCAGACTCCTTCTTTCTTGGCAGATGTCGTTGTAATGGTTCTCTGCTCGATGCGCTTTTCCGGATGGGCATTGAGCACAATCCGGTGCACGTAAATACCGGGCAGATGCACCGAGTCGGGATCAAAAGTGCCGGTCTCAACGATTTCTTCGACCTCGACCACTGTGATCCGGCCCGCTATTGCCACGGCAGGGTTGAAATTGCGCGCGGTGCGCCGAAACAGCAAATTGCCGCTCTTGTCGGCCTTCCAGGCTTTGACCAGCGAGACCTCGGGCAGCAAGGAGCGCTCCATCACATAGACGCGGCCATCAAACTCGCGCGTTTCCTTGCCTTCCGCAATCAGCGTGCCGACCCCGGTACGAACATAAAACGCCGGGATGCCAGCACCCCCGGCACGCAACTTTTCCGCCAGTGTCCCTTGAGGCGTGAACTCCAACTGGAGTTCACCGGCCAGAAATTGCCGCTCAAACTCCTTGTTTTCACCGACGTAGCTGGAGATCATTTTGGTGATCTGGCGCGTGTCCAGCAACTTGCCCAGACCAAAGCCATCGACCCCCGCGTTATTGGAGATCACCGTCAAATTTTTCACGCCACTGGCGCACAAGGCGTCTATCAGGGCCTCGGGGATGCCGCACAGGCCAAAGCCGCCGACCGCCAGCAGTTGACCGTCCCTGACAATGCCTTCCAGCGCCTTGGCCGCACTCGGGTAAATTTTGTTCACTCACGTTCTCCTTCAAAACAATTGCCGTACGATACTACTTATCGCCGTACGTAGTTTTTCGTAAAGTACAAACCCTAAGCCAGCTTGCCAGCACAGCACCATGGATGTTGATTACCGCCTTGCCTTTGATCTGGCACCAGTCGGCCTGGCCCTGTCACGCAACCGCGCCATGATGGATTGCAACCGTCGGCTGTGCGAAATGTTTGGCGCCTCACGCGAACTGCTGGTGGGGCAATCCTTTCAGGTGCTCTACCCGAGCGCCATCGAGTTTGAACGCACCGGCTCACGCATGGTGCCGATTCTGAACCGCAATGGCACTTACGCTGACAACCGCATCATGAAACGCGCCAGTGGAGAAACCTTCTGGTGCCACGTGACCGGCCGTGCGCTCAACCAGAGCGCGCCGCACGAAGCGGGCATCTGGAGCTTTGAAGACCTGAGCTCGCGCCGACCGGTCAAAGCCGAGCTGACCGCACGTGAGCGTGAAATCGCAGCGCACCTGATGGACGGCCTCACCAGCAAGGAAATTGGCAAGTCGCTCGCCATCAGCCATCGCACGGTCGAGATCTACCGCGCCCGGCTGATGCACAAGTACAAAGCCTCCAACACCGGTGACCTGGTGCACAAGCTGATGGCGGGTTGATCGGGCGAAGCGCCTGACCTGGCGGTTCAAGAACAATCAAGCCAATGATCTGGCACGCGATTTGAGCAAGCGCGGCAGCACCAGGATGACCAGCACGATGATCAAGAGGGTGAGGGACATCGGGCGCTGCAAAAACACCATCGCACTGCCCTCGCCGATTGACATGGCGTTGCGCAACTGAGCTTCGGCCAGCGGGCCCAGAATCATGCCCACCACCACCGGTGCGGTCGGGAAGTTAAAGCGGCGCATCACCAGTCCCAGCAGGCCGATGGCGTAGAGCAGGAACAGGTCAAACGCGCTCTGACGCATGCCATAGGCGCCGACCGTCGCAAAAATCAAAATGCCGGCATAGAGCTGTGGTTTGGGTACTTTGAGCAGCTTGACTCAGTCTGGCCCTGGCCGTCCGCTGACAAAAATCAGCACCCTGGAAGAAGTTAATATGCGATCTTGTGGGACAGGCCGCAGTTACACGAAGTGAACCAGCTCTGTCCTCAGCCATTTATGATTGTCTTCTCACACGCCAACAGTTTTGCTGCCAGCACCTACCGCGTTCTGTTCAAAGCCCTGAGAGCGCGCGGCTTTGCCGTCAAAGCGATCGAGAAGTTTGGCCATGACAGCAAATACCCGGTCACCAACAATTGGCCGTATCTGGTCCAGCAACTGATTGACTTCACACAAGCCGAAGTCGAAACCGCGGCCCAGCCGGTCTTCCTGGTCGGCCACTCACTCGGCGGCTTTCTCAGCCTGATGGCCGCTGCCCGTGCACCGCAACTGGTACGTGGTGTGCTGCTGGTGGACTCGCCGATTCTGGGCGGCTGGCGCGCCACCACGCTGGGTGTCATAAAAAGCACGCAACTCGTGGGATCGTTTTCGCCTGGTGCCGTCAGCCGCCGGCGCCGCAACAACTGGCCCAACCGGGACGCCGCATTGGCGTACTTTCAGGGCAAAAAGGCGTTTTCCAGGTGGGATCCGCAGGTGTTGCGGGACTACATCGCGCATGGCACCCACGACGAGGGCCAGGGCGCTGAAAAAAAGCGCGTTTTGAGCTTTGACCGCGGGGTCGAAACCGCCATCTACAACACCTTGCCGCACAATCTGGATGCGATGCTCAAGCGCCACCCAGTGCAGTGTCCAGTGGCGTTTCTGGGTGGCATTGCCTCGGTGGAGATGAAACAGGTCGGCATGGCCATGACCGAACGCATCACCCAGGGCCGCATCATGCTGATCGACGGCAGCCACCTCTTTCCGATGGAAAAACCACTGGTTACGGCGGCGGCGATTGAAGCCGCACTGCTCAACTTGCAGAGTCTGGCCTGATTTGACCACCCGAAGTGGTTTGTCATCCCGGACTCGATCCGGGATCCATGGATTGCGGGTCAAGCCCGCAATGACAGCCTTCAGGCGGCCCAGGTCACCACACCGCTCCAGGCCGTCGCCAGCACCACCAGACCAAAGGCGATGCGGTAATAGGCGAAGCCCGCAAAGCTGTGTGTCGAAATAAAACGCAGTAGCCAACGAATGCACAGCCAGGCGCTGATGAACGACACGATCAGGCCAACGCCGAACAGCGGCAGATCCGCCAGCGAGAGCAAGGCACGCTCCTTGTACAGGCTATAGACACCGGCACCAATCAGGGTCGGAATCGCCAGGTAGAAAGAAAAATCAGTGGCCGCCTTGCGCGACAAACCGAGCAGCATGCCACCGATGATGGTGGCGCCGCTGCGGCTGGTACCGGGGATCATGGCCAGACATTGCGCCAGACCGACCTTCAAGGCATCCATCGGTGTCATTGACTCCACGTCGTGAATGCGCGCCAGCGTCGGATTTTTTTGCTGGCGCCACTCGGCCCACAAGATGATGAAGCCACCGATGATAAAAGTACTGGCCACCACCACCGGCGTGAACAGATGCGCCTTGATGGCTTTGCCAAACAGCAAGCCCAAAATAACGGCCGGTATAAATGCAATGAGTATGTTCAAGGCAAAGCGTCGTGCCTCCTTGCTCGAAGGCAAGGCCAGCACGGTGTCATGAATTTTTTGCCAATAAACCAGAATAACGGCAAAGATGGCACCGGTCTGGATGGCGATGTCAAACACCTTGGCTTTTTCGTCGTCAAATCCCAGTAGCGCGCCGGCCAGAATCAGATGTCCAGTGGAGGAAATCGGCAAGAATTCGGTCAGCCCCTCGACGATGCCCATGATGGCAGCTTTAAGCAGCAATGCAATATCCACGTGTAATCCTGAAATAAAGTTCTGAATTATCACTGACCACGCTGCTGCCCGGTTCGACTGACCCACTCCTGGGTCTGCTGCGCCGTCTTGGCCATTCCCAAATCCGTCATGGCCAATTGCACTGCGGCCCACCGCGAAATACGCACCAACCGGCGCATCAGGGCGGTCCTTGACCTTTTGACCGACGCCTTCTCGCGACAGCAACGCTTTCAGGCAATTCCACCGTGATCCCGTGGTCAATTCTGCCAACGTTATCATCATGGCTCATGTTGAAGCGAGCAAGTATTTACCAACCTTGAGACTGGAGATGATCATGCACGTCCGATTCCCGATTCTGGCCATGGCCCTCATCGCAGCCGCGAATTCCGCGACGGCAGCAAACATCATTGAGCTGTGGGATCAGGTCAAGGCCCCACCGGTGCCCACGCTTGCGGCGCCGACCGTCAAAGCCAACGAAACCGCCTTGCTCCTGCTCGATATTGAGCAACTGACCTGCAATCAGGAGCATCGCCCGCGCTGCGTTGCTGCCGTGCCCGCAATGGCCACGTTTCTGCAACGGGCGCGCAGCGCACACCTGCCGGTCTTCTATAGCAACACCAGCGGTGGATCGCGCGAAACCATCTTGCCGCCAGTCGCCCCAAGGGACGACGAGCCGATCGTCAAGGCGAGCGTCAACAAGTTCTTTGGCACCAAGCTCGATGACTACCTGAAGGCCAAAAATGTGAAGACGGTGATCGTTTGTGGCACCGGCGCTTCGGGCGCCGCGCTCCATACCGCAACTGGCGCTGCCCAGCTTGGCTACAAGCTTGTGTTACCAGTGGATTGCGTGCCGGGCGGAAGTCTGTACGAGGAACAAGCAAGCGTCTGGAGCCTGATCAACGGACCCGGTACCGCCAGAGTGCTGACGGCCACGACGCTTGATGCGATCAAGATCGAATAGGCGCTTTTTTTGACAGGTTTTGATGAGCTCACATAAAAGCAGGCCTCAGCCACTGTCGGCGAACAAGAAACTTAGCCTCACCCTGGCCCAATCCGTCGATCTTGGCCGGTCATTGCTGGCCCAGAAAAATCTTCCGGCAGCGGAAAACGTGCTCAACTCAATTCTGGAGCGCTTGCCATGTGATCCAGACGCCTTGCACCTGATGGGCGCCTTGCGCAACATGCAAGGACGGCCCCTGGAGGCGCTTGCCCTGTTGGAACAGGCGGTCCAACTCGTTTCTGACGACGCAGGTCGCTGGAATGACATCGGCCTGGTTTACGCGAAACTCAACCGCGCGGCGCAGGCTGCGGCCGCCTACCAGCGAAGTGCAGAGATTGCCGGTACATCGCCGATGGCGGCAAAGGCGTTCGACAATCTCGGACGTCTGCAATTGGACATCGATCGGGTCGCCGCTGAACGATCATTTCGACAGGCAATTGAGTTGGCGCCAGGGTTCGGCCTCGCCTGGTACGGCTTGGCACAGGCGCTTATTTGCCAGGACCGTGGCGAAGGCACTCGTACGCAGCGGACAAGAAGAAAAGGCCATCGAGTTCTACCAACAGTGGCTGCAAGAGGAGCCGGACAACCCGCTGATCAAGCATCACATGACCGCCCTGACGCAGCCGCACACACCGGACCGTGCAAGTGACGCCTACATTGAAACCACCTTCGACGAATTCGCGTCCACTTTCGACAGCAAACTCGCAGTGCTGGATTACCATGCGCCTGATTTGATTTGTGCGGCCATTCGTGCCGTTTACCCCGATGCCAGCGCCACGCTCGACATCGGCGACGCAGGCTGCGGCACCGGTTGGTGTGGCCCTTGGTGCGTCCCTGGGCCAGACGATTGTGTGGCTTTGACTTGTCGGACGGCATGCTCGCTCTGGCCAAAAAGCGCCATGTATACAGCGACCTGCACAAGCTTGAGCTGGTCAACTTTCTCAACTTGCATCCGGCCGAATTTGATCTCCTGATTTCAGCCGATACCCTGTGTTACTTCGGTAGCCTGCAGTCGGTGATGGCAGCTTCGTATCGGGCCGTGCGAGCAGGCGGCCATGTCATCTACACGGTGGAAGGCTCGGACGACGACACCTGCCCGCATCGCCTTGACCCGAGCAGTCGCTATGCCCACAGCCTGGTGCACGTCTCGACCGCGGCAACCGCAGCAGGGTTGCGTCTGTCGTGCATCAACCGGGTCACCCTGCGCACCGAGTCAGGCAAGCCTGTGACCGGATGGCTCGTGACGCTGAACAGACCCTGATTGATGCGAAGACTGGTTGCCAGATAAGTCCTCAATGGCGAAATAGCGCTGGTCGGCAGGGGGTCTCTTTAGCCGTCGGAGCGTCTTCCTGCCCACACAGCAACCCGCAGTTCGTCAGGGTAAACTCCGCCCGACGAAGCCAAATCTGCAGTTCGTCGCATCCAAATGGCAGCTCAGGCCTGGAAAGCGCACATTTTCAGCCTCTGCAAAAGCAATACAGCCATACGACCATGCCACTTCATCGCAACCCATCTGCCGATCTTGCTGCCAGCTCCGTTCGTAGCCGTCGCAGTTGGAAAAAACTCACAGTCATCGGGCTTTGCGCTGCCATCGTGATCGGCTCGCTGGTCACCTGGAGAATCAGCTCGGCCAAGAAGGACGAGAAGAAACCGGACGCCGCAATCACCCTGGAATTCGCGCCTGCCGATCTGACCACTGTGGAAAAGCGCGAGTTGTCCCGGACGCTGTCGTTTTCGGGCTCACTGTCACCGGTCATCC
>JADGRK010000407.1 GCA_017880985.1 Rhodoferax sp.
TTGACCGAACTGCGCTTTACCGAGGGCGTCGATCCTGCCGCGCCGCAGCGCATCTGGCTACGCCATAAGTCGGTGGCGCTGGGTTACTGGCGACGCAGCGAAGCCCAGCAAGACGGATTTGCGCACGGCTGGTACTCGCCGGGTGACCTGTTCCTGCGCCGTGCTGACGGCCGCCTTGAGTTTGCCGGCCGCAACGATGACATGCTCAAGATTGCCGGCCAGTGGGTGAGTACGCTGTGGGTCGAGCAGGCTCTGGCGGGGGCCTGCGGCGACGCACTGCAACAGGTGGCCGCCGTTGGCGTAACCAGCGCTGACGGCTTGACCGAGCTGGCCGTACTGGCGGTTGCCACACCAGACATGGCCGGGATCGCGGCACTGCGCATGCAAGAAGCGATCGTCGCGCTGCCCACACACCGACGCCCGCGCTGGGTGCATTGGCTAGCTACGCTGCCAATGACCGCGACCGGCAAGCTGCAACGCGGTCAACTCAGGCGACTGCACGAAGACGCGAGCCACCGCGCGGCTTCGCTCCTCACACCACCAGCGGCTCCTCCTGTATCGCTTCGATCTGCTCTTCAAGCATCTGCACCTGACCCTGCCAGTAGTCGCTTGAGCCAAACCAGGGGAAATTGATCGGGAAAGCCGGGTCGCTCCAGCGCCGCGCCAGCCAGGCGCTGTAGTGGATCAGGCGTAGCGTGCGCAGCGGGCGTCGTCCAGATCGACAAAGTGCGGCCCCGGCCCCAAGCTTGCCGCTGAGTCGAGCGGCACCTGGTCGTTCTTCAGCAGCCACTCGCGTGATTCGATGCCAAAGCTTTGCAGGTCGAGCGCCCGCCGGCTGTCAAAGGGCTTGGCAGTACCCGCGGTATGACCCTATTCAAAACCACCCGAGCGCCGCAACGATGCGGCCTCGGGGCTGATCAACAGGCCGATCAACTCCGTCGCCGCCTGCGGCTGCCCGGCCTGCGTGCAGACCGCTGCCGTGTAAACGGTGGCTAGCTCAAACTCCTTGGGCAGTGGCGCCACCAGCTGCACGCCGGGCGTGTAGAGGATTTCAGTCACTTGCGTGCAACCCATCAGGCCAGCGCCTGTAGCTTGCGCCATTTCACGCATGGCAGTAGCGCCATTGGGGAAAGAATGCAGCCGTGATGCCAGCTCGGTATCAATGCCCAAACGCTTGAGCACATTCATGAAGTGGATGCCGGCGGTGGCCTTGACCGGATCAGGAAAGTAAATACCCCGGGCTGCCAGCAGCGCTGCCTTGAGGGCCAACGGGCTGTCCACCTTCGGACTGGCTTCGCCGGTCTTGACAGCGACACCGGTTTTGACAACGCCCAACGACTGTGCACTGCCCGCAAGCACGTGGCCGCTGGCGATTAACTGCTCGATCAATGCCTGGGTCAGGATGATCACGTCGCAGGGCGCTCGCGCCAGCAGGCGATCTTTCATGAGGCCGACGGCGCCGAAATCGCCCTGAATCGTACAGCCGCTCTGCGCCTGAAATTGGCCCTGGAGTTGCGTGACCAGCCCCTGGGCTGCGCCACCGCTCAAAAGATGCAAGGATGTCATTTAGAGAAAGGAATTAAGGTGGTCAGTCGGCTTTTATGCCAGCGCTCTTGATGACACGGGCCCATTTGGCAATGTCGTCGCGGGTGTATTTTTCAAATGCTTCGGGTGTCATCACCATGGCCACTGCGCCTTGCTTGGACCAGAGCTGGCGGACCTCGGGCTGGCCCACGATTTTGGAGACCGCCTCGTTGAGCTGGTTGACCACCGCCTTGGGTGTGCCCTTGGGCGCCATCAGCCCGAGCCAGATGGTGGCCTCATAGCCGGGAACACCGGACTCACTGATGGTGGGCACATCAGGCAGCACCTCGGAGCGCACTTTGCCGGTGGTGGCAATCGCCTTGACTTTGCCGGCCCGCACCTGCTCGGCCATGGTGGTGACGGCGTCGAACATCAACTCCACCTGGCCACCAATCACGTCAGTGCGCGCACCGGAGCTGCCTTTGTAGGGGATGTGCACCAGGTAGGTACCCGACATGCTCTTGAACAGCTCGCCGGCCATGTGATACGGCGTGCCCTGACCCGACGAGGCGTAGTTGAGCTTGCCAGGCTGGGCCAGCGCCAGCTTGATCACATCTCTGGTGCTTGATGCGGCCAGCGCGGGATTGGCCACCAGCACCAGATCGGAATAGTTGATCGGCGCCACCGGCACGAAATTGCGCAGCAGCTGAAACGGCTTGTTCGCAATCAAGGTCTCGTTGACCGTGTGGGTGTTGGACATCAGCAGCAGCGTGTAGCCATCGGCCGGGGCCTTGGCGGCGGCGTCGGTGCCGATGATTGAACCCGCGCCAGGCCGGTCGTCCACCACAAACGGCTGACCCAAAGCGTCTTGCAAGCGCTGCGCCATGAAGCGGGCGTAGTTGTCGGCCGGGCCGCCCGCCGCAAAAGGCACGATGATTTTCACCGGCCGGCTCGGGTAGCCCTGCGCCAGGGCCGGGCCGCCGCTGGCGGCGGCAACCAGCGCCAGCGTGAGCAGCAAAGCGCGCATCCAATTGAATCGCATGGCGGTGCTCCGAATTGAGTGGGCTTGATCAGTCCAGCTTGCCGATGCGCTTGACCACATCGACCATGCGTTTGGCATCCGCCTGCACGTATTTTTCAAAATCAGGCGCGTCCTGGTACAGCACCGGGCTGCCGGCGTTCTGGATGACCTCCTTGACCCGTGCGTCCTGCGCTGCGAACCTGGCCGCCGCACGCAAACGCTGGGCCACAGGCTCCGGCGTGGCCTGCGGGATGAA
>JADGRK010000408.1 GCA_017880985.1 Rhodoferax sp.
CAATGCTGCGCCAGATGGATCAGTTGGGCATGTCCAAAGTGAATCTCTTCGGCGGCGATGGCATTTGCACCGCTGAAATCATCAAGTATGCGTCCGGCGCGAAGAGTCTGGATGGTGTCGTGTGCGCTGAAGGCGGCGCGTCAATCGCCAAGATGCCTGGTGGCACCGCGTGGAAGGCAAGGTACGATGCCAAGTATCCTGGCCAGTTCCAGATTTACAGCCCGTTCACCTACGACGCCACGTTTGTACTGGTCGATGCGATGAAGCGCGCGAATTCGACCGACCCAAAGGTCTACACGCCGAAGCTGGTTGAGACCAACTTCAAGGGAGTTACGGCCAACATCGCCTTCGAGCCCAATGGCGAAATGAAGAATCCGTCCATGACCCTGTCTACGTACAAGGACGGCAAGAAAGTTACCCTGAACTGATCGTGTTCTGTGTAGCGCAAAAAAAGCCACTTTCGGGTGGCTTTTTTCTTGCCCTGCTGGGCGCTACGGCGCAAATTGGCGCTCTGCTCAGTTAAAATGCAACGGTGCTGGAGCGGTGGATGAGCGGTTTAAGTCACACGCCTGGAAAGCGTGCGAGGGGTAAGACCCTCCGCGGGTTCGAATCCCGCCTGCTCCGCCAATGATACTAAGAAACATGCGGGTTGCAAGCTAGTCATGGCTTGCAACCCCATTTTTTTCTTTACGTTTTACCTTGCATTGCTGTGCACTTTGCTGCACTGCTTTGTGTACTGTGCGGTTTCGATCCCCGAAGTTTCATAGTCTTGCAAAATGCTTGTGCCGGCTTTGAGGCTGATAATTTGCAGGCCTGTCCGCCTCTATCCGACCAAAACCGGACGTCGACTGCTTTGCCCGAATGACTCCCGCTGCAAAGGCGTCATTGGAGGATCCCGCGTTGGCCGCGGCCCACTCAAGGTGCTGGCACACTGATCGTCGGACCGGCGCCCGCCGGAGGAGGCGCCTCGCGCAATTGCCGGCGCAGTATTTTGCCAAGGTTGGAATTCGGCAGGGGCTCACTGCGGAACTCAACGATCTTGATGAACCCGCATCAAAAACGTTTCAAGACCAGCCGGCGGCGATATCGGTAATGTCGATCCGGAAAACGATGTCGAACGCTTCGCAGCGTGCGTTGGAATCCTTGCACAGGACAGCGAACAGAAGGCCACTGGACAGCAGGTCGCCACTTGTCAGCGGCTGCTGGTACTGCTTCCAGCCGGTGGTCTGCCCAGTGCCTTCGGCCGTGACATGGTAGCTGACCCCGGTGCGGTCTGCGGACATCTCTACCAGATAGCTGGTGTTGTCCTTTACCTCGACCTGCGGATCCGTGGACGCGCCCACGTCGCCGCCGAAAGGAGCGCCAAAGCGTTCGGGCAGCACGCCGCCCAATCCCGGGTGCAGGATGGCCCCGATCCCTTCGTATTGCTCGTTGCCCAGTGCGTTGAAGGTTGGATAGGTCGCGCGCGTCCCGAATGCCAGATGATTACCTGCACCCGTGCCGAAGAAGCCCTGCGTGCGGACGCGAAAGGACAGGGTCTGCCGGCTGCCCGTGCCCGGCGTACAGTTCTGGGCATGGAGTGGGCCATGCGAGATCACGCCCTCGGGGTTCTTGGTGGTGGCCATACCCGGACCCGCCGCCAGCTTGGTCAGCGCAGAGCCCGCGAATTTGAGGTAGCGATTCGTCTTCCAGCCCGCCGCACCCTCGTCCTCGCGCACGATGCTGATCTGCTCGGGCACGGCGCAGCGGTTGAACTCCAACGGGCCGCTAAGCAACATGGGCTTTTCGTTCGCACTATCGCCACCCCCTCCGCCGCAGGCGGCTAGGCCGAGGGACAGGCCAGCGGCGGCGAGCGGTCGGATCCAGCCTGCGTGCGATTGAGTGGTCAATGATTTGTCGGCGCCCATGGTCAAATCCGCATCGGCACCAACAACTGACGCCTTATTGCGCTGGTTTGGGGGTCAATTCGGCAAGTGGACGACGCAGGTTCTGTTCTTCCAAAAACCGCTTGGTGGCATCGCGGGCAACGGCCATCGACCCGAGCATTTGTCCCGCCATATTTTTTACCATGGCAACGCTCATGTCCACATAGATCGGTTCAGCACTCTTATGCAGAGAACGTGTAATGAGCGAGGTTCTGCCAGGCAGCGTGCCACCCCGAACAATTGCCTTGTTGAATCCTTCCCAATGGGCCTTGCGCAGCCGCTCCGGAATGATGAGATCAAGGCTCTGGCCGAGGGCTTCCGTGGCGGCAAAGCCGAATACCGTTTCAGCGCCCGGATTCCAGAGTCGAATGATGCCTTGCAGGTCCGCAAAAATCAGCGCCTCCGGCATCGAGCGCAAGATATCGTCGGAGAGGTTTGCCACGATGTTGCTTTCAATATTCGACATTGTTCATCCTCACAGTAAATGCATGCACCCAGAAATTGAGTGGCGCTGCCATTATCACTGAGCAGCAAGCAGATGAAGCTGCATTTGTGCTCTCTAGTCCTTCAGAACTAGTCACCCGCGGCCAGGGTAGTTCTATTGAGTTCACCCACTCATTCTTCGGTGGGATAGCACACCAGCGCTGCACCGCTTAAAGTTATCTATGAACAAAAAGCCTCGCGGAAAAGACTGCTTCACTAAGCTCTTGGAAGATTCTTGACATGACCAAAAAAGGCCAGCCACTCTCGGTGCTGATCCTCAGCACATTTGCCTTCACGGTCTGCTTCATGGTCTGGATGATTTTCAGAACCAGTTTTTGTGGGTATTCATGACTCCAAGAGCACATCCTAAAAGCCTCGATTCCCAAGCGG